>DATFXS010000378.1:0-6826 GCA_035315605.1 Polyangia bacterium | reverse complement strand
ATGCCATGCAGTGTCCCGATCGTCGACATCGCGCCCGCGTTGGCGTAGCTCGGGACCGTACCCGTGCTGCCCTGGCGGATGTCGGCCAGCTTGCCGAAGTAGTTGTTCGGGCCCATCGTGAAGCCGACGCCGTTGCCGTCGGGCGTGGCGGCGTGGCAGCCGACGCAGGTGTCCGATGACGTGCGCGACGCGACCTGGCTGGGGACCAGGACGTTCTGGACGCCCTCCTCGCCGATGCCGAAGCCTTTCAGCGATCCGACCTTCGTCCCCATGTCGTCGGCGAGCGCCCAGTAGACGATCTTGCCCGGCGCCTCGACCGGCGCGATGGCGAAGGTCGTCGCCGCCGCCGCGGACGGCGCCAGCTGGACCGCGCCTGTCGCGTCCGCGCGCATCGCGCGCACCATCACGGTGATCGGCTGGTCGACGACCCAGTTGCGCATCTGGTTCCAGAGATCGGCGCCGAGCGCCGTGTTCGGGTTGCCCGTGAAGATCCGCAGCGGATGCGCGAACCCGGACACGGTCAGATCGATCTCGAACAGGTTCTCGCCCGCCGCCGGCGTCAGATCGAAGCGCGGCCGCAGCCAGTTCTTCGGCATCAGCGTGCCGGGGATCGGCGACGTGATGCAGGGCGCGCCGTCCGCGCGCGGCGCGGTGCCGTCGAACAGCGCGGGCGCGTTCGCGGGCGCCGTCGCGTCGACGATCGGATCGGCGGGGAAGTCCGTCAGCGGCGGAGGAATCATGATCACCGGGCCGCCGCCCGTTCCGCCGAAGCCGCCGATCGGCGGTTGAGGCAGGCCGCCTGTGCCGGCCGCGCCGCCGCCGCGCCCGCCCGCGCCGAAGGCACCACTGGCGCCTCCGCCGCCCGAGCCCGATCCGACGGCGCCCGACGGGCCCGCTTTCTTGAACATGCATCCGGCGCCGATCGCGCCCACGGCAACCAGCAGGTAGAGCTTTGCGCGCATGGTGGACCTTTCGGAACCACTACGGATGCAGGCGCGCAGTGGACGTGTCGCTGACGCCGTCCAGGAAGGCAGCAGCTCGCGGTCGCCGCGGCGGCGCGCGCGCCGGGCCGCGACCCGCTCGCGCGCGCTTTCCATCATCAAGTAGAGCGCGGGCGTGAAGAACAGGTTCAGCACGGTCGACTCCAGCAGGCCGCCGAACAGAGCCGTGCCCATCGAATGCCGGCCGTTGGCGCCCGACCCGCTCGCGAAGACGAGCGGCATGATGCCGAGCAGGAACGCGAACGACGTCATCAGGATCGGGCGCAGGCGCACCAGCGTCGCCTGCTTGACCGCGTCGACGGCGCTCGCGCCGCGATGGCGCTTGCTAGCGGATAACATCCATCGTTCGAGCCCCGTCCTCGCACTGTTTCAAAATCGGCGGCAGCCGGCGAGCCGGCGCAAACGCATAGTCGCGCTGATGCCTCGGTTGAGCTCCCGCTCCCCCTGACACGCTTCGAGGCGGACTTTAAGCGCTGAGGATCGATGCCCCGCTCGCACGCGGCAACACCAGACTTCTATTCGGTGCGCCGCGCTCGGCTCCTGGGCCGCCGACTCAGGATCGCGCCAAGGGTCGCGAATCCAAGAGCGAGAACCCCAAGCATCCGTGATGGCACGGCCGGCACGGGCGTACTTGCTGGGAACACGGCGAAATTGAGCTGATTGCTGGTCCCCCCGGACCACGAAGCGACCGCGGTCCACGCGCCAACCTCGGAGCTAGTCCAGTCGCCACCAATGAAGGTCGCAACGCCGTTGGCATCGGTTATGACGTCATTGAACCGTGTCACGGACTGACCCTGAAAAGTGGTCGCCAGATGAGCGGCGGCCGAAGGCGGAAAGTTGGTGACGGTGAGGCGGGCCTGCTGTCCCACCCTGCCACTTCCCACAGTCAATACCGGAGGTATCACGGCAGGAATTTCTACGTCGGGCACGTAGGCCATGGTCCATGCCCGTTCGATCGTGCAGTTGGTGCACCAGAGAGAATCTTCATCGACGCGATGGCTGCAGCTGAACGAACCAAACGACCGCGTTATGGCAAGACAAGATGGATCGAAATCGCAATCGGCAAATGGACCAGGCTCCTCCTGGAAACGGCCTTGCGGGCCGTCGTAGCACTTTTGCATGAACCGCCGCCCCTGCGGGTTCGCTGGCAACAAGTTTACTCCGACGCTCATCAGCGCGTTCCGCTTTGGATACCGGACGTCTGGCATCGGAGCGTACAGGTCCCGGTTGACGACAAGCCCACCGTTGGGTGTGACGGGTACACAGAAATCCGGGGAGACATACTCGCCACCAAACCCAGGATCGTTCGAGAGACACACGCCGCGGAACGGCGCGGAGCTGGTCATGCTGCCCACCGTGGCACCGCCCGTTCGGCCGACCGCGCCGATGGTCAGCACCCAACCATCGGCACTCGTGTTCGGGCACGCGTCAGTGGGCCCTGTGCTTGGGTCCGCCCACGTGCACGCCGAGCCAGGCGCCAGCAGGTTACAGCACAGAAAGTCGGCGCGCGCAGCGCGCTCGCTGCCGAGCACAACCAGAGGCGCAAGAACGACAGCCGGCAGCAGCGCATGACAGCGACTTCGTAGACGGCTATGACGTCCAGATAGCCAACTGACCCTCGACCGTCTCAAAACTCCCATCGAATCCCCTCCCATGCTGCGCCCCCCTTTCGCGAAGCGCCCAGTATCTCCGCCGCCCGTGGCGCCCGGAGTCACGAATGCGCAAACTGGCGGTGACGTCCGGATCGACTGGGGTCGGCGCCGGCTAGAAGGTGATCTTCCCCAGCGACTTGTTCGAGCGATACTGGATCCAGATTCCTCCGTCCGATCCCACGACCAGCGTCTCGGGCTCGTACGGTGTCGGCATCGTCGTGATGGTGCCATCCATTGCCACGCGGACAATTAGCTTGGCCGATTCGTCGGCGTACCACATGGCGCCGTCCGGACTCGCGATCATACTGATTGGCAGGGATGCCCCCGGCTTGACCGTGTAAGGCACCGGGAACTCGGTCACCGCACCTGCGGGCGTGACGCGCGCTACTGCGGCACCGGTGCCGTTGCCAAAGGCGTACGAGGTCCAGATGTTGCCGTCGGGGCCGATGGCGAGGTCCTTCGGCCCCGCTTGCGGACTCTTCATCGGATAAAGGATGGCGGCGTTGGTGCGCGGATCGAAATGACCGATTGAGCCGACGAAGTCGGCGAACCAAAGCGAGCCGTCGCTCGCCCATTTCAGGTCGAACGGCGCTGTAGCTACCTTCGTCCCATTCGCGTTCTTCGGCGCGTAGTCGACGTAGGTGACGGAACCAGCCGGCGTTATATAGCCGAGGAACCCATTCGGGTTGCGGTCGTAAGAGAACCACATGTTGCCGTCAGGTCCAAGCTGCAGCTTTCTAGCGGGTTTGTGTGGTCCGCTGCCATCGCGCTTGAATGTCACCAAGAGGGTCGCCTTGCCATCGGCCGTACTGACCTTGCCCACGTTGTCCTCGAACCTTGCGAACGTGGCCCACCACACTTCTCCGCTCGGACCTTTTGCCAGTGAGTAGTACGTCCCCTCATAATCGCCTGGCTTCGGGAAAGGCAGCGGGTAGGCCGTCATAGCGCCGGTCGTAGTGATTTTGACGATTCTCGGTCCCGCACTTCCCGCCCACAGGTTACCGTCGCCACCGAGGATCATTCCCTGAAGCGAGACGATGTTCGCGGGGATCGGAATCTCGCTTAACGTGGCGGCAGCTGCAGGAGTCGTGACCGCCGTGACACTGATCGGACACCCGAAAATGATCAGAGCTACCGTAGACAAGCGTGCTCTTGACATGGTGGCGCTTTTAGCACCGCCACACACGACTGACAATGCCGGCGCCGCCTCAGCGGGCAGCTAGACTCGCGCAGTCTCCGACGGAAATTGCGTCGCCGAGCAACTGTCACCGAACTGTCGCGCGGCGCAGGTACCAAGGATGCTCCAGCAGTCGGGACGCTATCGCAGCGACAGCCCTGTCGCGCGCGGTTGCCGCAGAGTTCGCGGCGGCAGGCCGGAAACCGAGCTTGTTCCCGTTCGTCTTCCCGGAAGCCGCGCTACTCCGTCGCCAACGACGGTTCCTGCTACGTCGGCTGCGTGATGGCTTCGGCCTGCGCCGTGAGACTCAGAACGCGATCTCGGCCTGCAGCTTGATGACGTTCGTGTCGGGCGTTTTGCCCGAATAGGCGGGGGCCTGCTGGATGACGCTGCTCCCCTGAACCAGCGAGCCGCCCCCCAGCGCCATCACTGGCCAGGTCGCGTTCAGCACCATCCTGTCGCCGTACTTGTAACGCGAGTATTGAAGGTAGATGCGCTCGCTGGAGAGAAAATGCGAGGCGATCTGCAGGCGGGCCGTGATGATCGCGAAGATGTAGCCGTCGTGGTCCAGGTCGTAGTCGACGATGTCGCCGCGGAGCATGAACGCGATCCAGTCGGCCAGCTGCAGCGTCGCGTCCGCGCCGTACTTGAATTGCTTTAGTTTGGTCTGCATGAGCGTCGTGCCCGTCGGCAGGTCGAGGCTGGCGCCCATGTACAGGCCGAACACGCTCACGGTCAGGTCGGGGACCATGCTGCCGCGCGGCTTGCCGCAAACGCCCGACAAGCTGTTCTCGTACATGAAGCCGAAATTGACCATCGAGCCGCTGCCGGTGGAGTCGGTGGGGCTGTTGTTCCAACCCAGGTAGTTCCCGGCGATACCGAGGCCGCCCAGGCTGTGCATCACCTCGGTGCCCTGACCGAGCGCCCAGCCGTTCCTGACCGAGATCAGCGACGGCGACAGCCAGAGGTGCCCGAGGACCGGCGCCGCGACGTTGATCTCGCCCCCGGCCACGGACAGGTGGGCGTTCGACGCCGCCGTGAAGCTCTTCGGGTTCATCGTGGTGTCGGGAATCAGGCTGGGATCGGCCGTCCACTCGGTGTTGAAATGCAACCCCGCGCTCACGAACTTTTGAAAGACGAGCTGCAGGTTCAGCCAGGTCATGAGGTCCAGGTCCGTCTGACCGGCGTAGAGCGGGCTGATGTTGTTGAGGGTGAAGTTGTAGGAGCCGTCGCGGGCGGTGCCGAACCCGGCGGTCAGCACGGCGGTGAAGTTGGGACCGAAGGGCGCGCTCAGCGTCGCCTGCCCGCCGATCTGGCGAAAGCGGCCGAGCGTGTACGTGTCGTACTTTTCGAAGTAGCCAAACTTCGGCCACCAGGCACCGACGGTGAGCGCGGCATTCCCGGCGGACTCGCCCATCTTGAAGTCGCTGTCGAGGGTCAGATACGCCATGCCCGGAATCCAGGCGGCGTCGGGGTTCCGGAACCCTGCCCCCTGGTACCAGTACCCCATCCATCCGAGGACCGCCGCGACGTGCTGCTTCTTCGCGTGGATGAAGAGCTCCGCCCAGTCCTGCTCCTGCAGTCGCGTGTAGGCGAAGCTGTAGTAGTTCCAGTCGAACACGCGATTGGGCCCGTAGGCGACCTGCAGCTTCTGAGGGCCCGTCGGATCATCCGGGCTCTGACGCTCGCTCAGGCCGAGCGACATGGGCGCGCGGAAGTATCCGTGAAACTCGGTGTGCCAGCCCGACGGCTGTGCGGCCGGTTCGGGGGGCGCGTTCTCGGGGACAGGCACGTTGCTCGGCGGAGGCTGTGCCCGCGGCGGCTCCTCTCCCTCCATCCGGAGCTTGGGCTTCGCGGGGGGCTTTTCATCCGGCGACGGCGCGTCCGCCTCGGCGGGCTCTTCGTCGGTGGCCGCAGATGCTCGAGCCACGGCGGGAACAGAGAGGATGCACAACGCCACCAGGGACAGTCGGAGTCTTCGCATCGGGCCTACTTGCCGTATCCGGCCGCGGCGATGTTGGCTTGCAGGCTGTTGAGCGTCCCCGTCGACGCCGCGCCGCTGGCCATGACCCCCTCGAACCATTCGCCGCCGCCGCTGTCGCTGTTGTCGCCGCCGATCCCGAGAATGATCGATCCCTGTTTGTGCATCGGGACGTAGCCCGTCTTGGCGGGCCGGATCCCGTCGTACTTCGTCTGCAGCGTGGTCGTCGTCGCGTCCGCGGCGTAGAGCGCGAACCGTCCCTGCCCGCTGTTCTTGTCCTGCGTGTCGCCGACGAGGATGCCGGTGACGTAGGTGTACTTGGCGGCCGTGTTGGTCGAGATGTTCTGGTCCTGGTTGTTCTGCCAGCCGGCGTAGAGGCCGTTCTCGAGATCGGCCATCACCCAGGGACCGTTGTTGTGGCCGCCCGGCGATCCGGTCCCCCAGACGACGCCGCCGCCGAAGTAGACCGCCTCCATCGTGCCGTTGCCGTCGTCGTGCGCGTCGGTCTCGGCGTTGCCGTAGTCGAAGCAGCAGCTGTCAACCAAGTTGTTCTGGCTGGTCACCATGTACTCGGTCTCGGGCTGGTCGCCGGTCGCCGTCCCCTTGGGCGTCACGACGCCGCAGCTGCTGCAGCCGGCGCGGTAGCCGATCCCGCTCTGGACGAGGACGCCGTAGACCTCGTGTCCGCTGAGCGTCAGCTTGAGCGCGGTGGCGCTGGCGGGGTTGTCGGCCGTGGTCTTGGCGCCGCCGCCCGGCCCCGGTTTGAGGTCGTTGTGATTGGGCGTCTGGTCATAGATGATCGAGATGGTGCATGTCCCGCCGGAGCAGAACGTGTCCTGCGCGGGGCCGTTGGCGAAGCCGCCGCTGACGCTCCCGATGTCCATGGTCGTCCCGCTACAGGAGGCGGGCCCAGCCTTGGACGTCCCCTTGCACACCTGATAGAGCGGGCCCGTGTAGTTCGGGTAGAGGACGCGCACCGTGCTGTGCGCCGCCACGCAGGTGTTGCCGCCGCCGG
>DATFXS010000377.1:0-6836 GCA_035315605.1 Polyangia bacterium | reverse complement strand
CAACACGACGAGCTGCTCGGCGGCCTGGCTGGGGCAGCCTCGAATCGGCGTCGCACAGCCGCGCTCCTTCGACTTTCCGACACAGACGCGCGGCTGATCCTCCATCGCCTCGACGCCGCCCGCCGGAGGCGGCTCGGCGAGCCGACAGGTGTAGTCGTCGGAGTCCCCGTTCAGGAAGACATGGGCATGAAGGACCACTGTCCGATAGTTCGCGGGCAGGACGAAACGGTGAGAGACCAGCGACTCCTCACCCGGCGCCAGGTCGTAGGCGAAGGTGCTGTTCTCGATCGACGACGTCGACAGGGAACCATCCGCCTCGACTCCCGACCACCACCAGCTCGTCAAGAAGGTCGTGACCTCTCGTTTGGAGTCGTTCCGCAGCTTCAATTGACCGAGCGCGAGAAACCGTTCCGGATCCGCTTGCGCGGCGTTCGCCGACAGCGTGACCGAGATACGACGCAGGTTCCACCCTTCCAGCCGCTCCTCGCGGGCCTTGTATCCGTACTCGAACAGGGCCCAGCCTCCCGCCGCCACGATCGCCAGGATCTCCACGACCGTCTTCACGCGATCGAGCGTGGTCGGGCTGCTCGTCGTGGCGGCGGCAGGATCCATTTGCCCACCAACGAACGGCAACGAAGCCCTTCATTCCCCGACAACGTGAGCGCCGTCGGAGCGGCGATCACTTTCGTTTCAGGCTGTCCAGAAACACGCTGTTGCACCAAGGCCGCCACGCGCCGGCGTCGGCGCCGAGATCCTGTCCTCGTAGGTCGACGAGCAGCCTGTGGGCGAGATCGCTGCGCTTCGGGTCCGGCGCGCCGAGCCGTCCGATCAGCGCGCTGCAGGCGGGCGGCCCGAGGTCGCGCAACCTCTTAATGAGGTCGTCCGGCGAACGCCCCTGCTGGACCTGAAAGTCGATGTCCATGAGCAGCATCATCGCGTCGTGTGTCGCGTGCTGCATCGTCTCGGCGCCGATGGCCTCCGAGAAGGCCGCCGAGGTGAGCGCCACCCGCAACCCCGGCGGCTGCGTCTCGAGGTTTTCGAGGAGGTGGTTCCCCTCGCGGCACTGCGCGGCGCTGATACGGCCCGAGTCGAAGACGAGCTTCACGTCGCCGCACGAGCCGGGCGAGTTCGCGCAGACTTTGTCCGCGAATCTCTTGCATTCCCCTTCCCTCACGCCATGCAGGAACCCGACGACCACGCCGGCCCCGACGACGAGCGCGGTGCCCACGATCGCCCAGCCCACCGGCTTCATCGCGCGGGCTCCGGCGCGCGCGGCGCGAACGCGAAGCGCATGCCGCGGTTGAAGCTCTCCGGCTTGGTGCCGCCGTGGCGCTCACCGTCGATCAATCGGAATTCGTACACGAGGCCAGGATACGCGCGTTCCCGCAGCCGGGCGTCGAACCGCTTGATCCCGCCCAGCAGGTCGGGATCCTCCGCGGCGGCGCCCGTCATGTAGAGGCGCGCCGCCAGCGGCTTCCCGGACTTCGCGAACGCCTCCTCGTGCCCGAACAGCCAGTCGCCGGCATACGGCGTCGCCGGGCTGGGCGCGATGTAGGCCGCGAACAGCTCGGGCTTGGTGAACAGGACGTAGAGCGCGAACAGGCCGCCGTACGACGAGCCGCCCAGCACGCGGTACGACGAATCGACGCGATAGCGGCCCTCGACGAACGGGATGATCTGGCGCTCCAGCACCTCCAGGAACTCGCCCGCGTGTCCGCTGGGTCCGCGGGTCGCCTCCTCGGCCGGGCCGTCGGAGACCGGCGTCAGATCCCAGCGCCGCAGGCGGCCGTAGTCGGGCGCCTCGCCCGGATAGCCGATCCCGACCAGGATCACCTCCGGAATGAACTTGTCGTAGACGAGCCCGCCGATGATCGACTTCATCAGCTTGAAGTCCCAGTAGCCGTCCACGACGTAGACGATTGGATAGCGGCGGTCCGGCTGGGTCGCGTACGAATCGGGTACCGCGACGGTGACGCGGTAATCGCGTCCGTTCGAGGCGCGCGGCAACAGGTGGACCTCGCTGTGGTCGATGGTGTCGCGCTCGGGAGCGGCGGCGGGCGCCGCCCGTTCGCGGCAGCCGGCGGTCAGCGCCGGCGCCAGCGCCAGAACAACCAGGGGGGCACGAAGTCGAGGGTGCACCCGGTGACGTTATCGTGTTTTCGTCCGCGCCGAGCAGATGTACGATCGCGGAGCCGATGCCGCGATTTCCACGGATATCGACAGCCGTCGCGCTGGTCGCGCTGGCATTCGCGGGCTGCGACAAAGGTGACGACAAGGGCACCAAGGCGCAGGCGTTCTGCCACGACGTGATCCAGGAGGGCTGCGTCCGCGCCTGGGACTGCGTCCCGCCCGGCGAGCAGTCCGCCGACTTCACGGCCCACTACGGCACATCGCTGGACCAATGCCTGTCGCTGCCCGACAACTGCGACAAGTACCCCGCCAGCTGCCCCGGCTTCGACGCGGCCGCGGGCGCGACCTGTCTCTCCGAGTTCACCACCCAGGCGTGCGGGCAGCTGTTGATCCTCGATGCGAACGGAAACCCGACCATCGCGCTGCCCACCTCGTGCGGCAGCGTCTGCAAATGAGCGCTCCCGCGTGATTCAGCCGGCCACGCCCACCGCGCGCCGGTAGGTGCGCGCGTACGCGCCGTTCGCGGCCAGCAGCGCAGCGTGGGTGCCGCGCTCGACCACCCGCCCGTGATCGAGCACGACGATCTCGTCGGCGTGGCGTACGGTCGCCAGGCGGTGGGCGATCACGAAGCTGGTCCGCCCGGCGCGCAGGCGGCCGAGCGCGGTCTGCATGCGCATCTCCGTCACCACGTCGACCGAGCTGGTCGCCTCGTCGAGGATCAGGATGCGCGGGTCGGCCAGCATCGCGCGCGCGAAGCAGATCACCTGCCGCTGGCCCAGCGACAGCCGCGATCCCCCCTCGCCCACCTCGGTGGCGAACCCGTCCGGCAGCGCGTCGATCAGCTGCTCGACGTCCAGCGCGCGGGCGGCGGCGCGCACCTCGTCGTCGCTGGCGCCCGGCCGGGCGACGCGGATGTTGTCCGCCACCGTGCCCGCGTAGAGGAAGTTGTCCTGCGTGACGCAGGCGATCTGCCCCCGCAGCGACGGCCCCGACACGCCCGCGAGATCGCGCCCGTCGATCGCGATGCGCCCGGCGGTCGGCAGGTACAGCTTCGCCACCAGGCTGGCCAGCGTGCTCTTGCCGCTGCCGGTCGCGCCGACCAGCGCCACGGTTTTCCCGGGCGCCACCGAGACGCCGACGTCGTTCAGCACCGGCACGTCCGCGTCGTAGGCGAAGCCGACGCCGTCCAGCCGGACGTCCCCCTCGACGCGAGCGATCGGCGTCGCGCCGGGCGCATCCTCCCAATCGGGCGGCGTGTCGAGGAGCGCGAACACGCGCTCCGCGCCCGCCATCGCGGCCAGCGCCTGGTTGTACTGGGTCCCGAGGTTCGGGATCGCCGCGAACAGCCCGTTCGACAGGAAGACGAACTGGATCAGCGCCGCCAGCGGCACGCCGCCGACCAGCGCCTGGTACCCGCCGATCACCAGCACCAGCGACAGGAAGAGCTGGCCGTTCCATTCCAGGAACGGCTGGATGATAGCGCCGTGGCGCGCGGCGGCCATGTTGGTGCGCGCGTGGTCGTGAATCATGGATGCGAAGCGCGCGGCGCTGGCCGACTCGCGCGCGAAGCTCTGGATCTCCCGGATCCCCGCCACGTCCTCGGCCAGCGTCGCGGTGACGCGCGCGAAGCTCTCCTGCTGATCGCGATGCGCCTGGCCGAGCCGGCCGCGCAGCCGGCGCACCAGCAGCCAGACACCCGGCACCATGATGGAGACGACCAGGAACAGCCGCCAGTCGTAATAGATCATCAGCGCCGCCGAGATCAGCGCGTTCCCCAGGGTCACCATCGACACGAAGGCGACGTCCTGGACGCCGATGCGGATCACCTCCATGTCCGAGGTGATGCGCGCGACCAGCCCGCCGACGGGGGCGCGCGAAAAGAAGCTCATCGGCATGCGCAAAAGGTGCGCGTAGACGTCGTCGCGCAGATCGTGAACGACCGCCTCGCCGAGGCGCAGCGCCAGGCGATAGCGGTAGACGAAGCAGAGCTCCGTGAACGCGGCGAGCGCCAGGAAGCCGGCGACGCCGGCCAGCGTGCCGGCCGGGTCGCGCCGGGCGATCGGTCCGGAGAGGACTCGCGCCATCGCCCAGGTGACGAACGGCAGCTGGATCGCGCGCACCAGGACCAGAGCGGACAGCGAGTTGCGCAGGCGCGCGTAGCGCGGGGTGGCGCCGGCGAGGCGCCGGATGATCCGCCAGTCGAGCGGCCGCTCGCCCGTCACGCGTCCGCCCCCAGGCCGTGCAACGCCGCCGCCCGCGCGTACAGCCCGCCGGCGGTGACCAGCCGCGCGTGGACGCCGCGTTCCACGACGCGGCCCCCGTCGAGCACGAAGATCTCGTCGGCGGCCCGGACCGCGGAGAAGCGGCTGGTGACGAGGAGGGTCGTGCGGCCGTGCCGCGCCGCCTCGATCGCGGCCAGCACCTCGTCTTCGGTGTGCACGTCGATGGCGCTGGTCGGATCGTCCAGCAGCAGGATGGGCGGGTCCAGCAGGATGGCGCGCGCGATCGCCAGCCGCTGGCGCTGGCCGCCCGACAAGTTGTGGCCAGCCTCCTCGATGGCCGTGTCGTAGCCGCGTGGCAGCTCAGCGATGAAGCCGTGGGCGCCGGCCGTGCGCGCGGCCCGTTCGATCGCCGCGCGCGTCGCATCCGGATGCCCGAACGCGATGTTCTCGGCGATCGTGCCGCGAAACAGCAGGCTCTCCTGAAACACGACGCCGACGTTCCGCCGAAGGACGCCGAGATCCAGCGCGCGCACGTCGGCGCCGTCGATCAGCACGCGCCCGCGCGCCGGGTCGGCGAAGCGCGGCAGAAGGCCGAGCAGCGTGCTCTTGCCGGCGCCGGTCGCGCCGACGATCGCGACGCAGCGTCCGGGCTCGACCGCGAAGTCGACGTCGTCGAGCGCCAGCCGGCCGCCGTGCGCGAAGCTCACGTTCTCGAAACGGACGGCGCCCCGGCAGGCCGCGAGCGGCGCCGGGGCGGACGGCGACGCGACCTCGATCGGCGCGTCCAGCACCTCGAACACCCGGCGCGCGGCGGTCACGCTCTGCTCCAGCGTGTTGACGATGGTCGCCATGCCCGTGATCTGCGTCGAGAACTGCTGCAGGAGGCCCGCGAACACGACCAGCTGGCCGAGCGTCAGCGCGTCGCGCGCCACCAGGCCGCCCCCGTAAAGCAGCAGGATCGCGACGTCGATGGCGGTGATGAACGAGACCGTCGGGCCGAAGCGGCTGACGCGGCGGAAGATCTGCTCCTGCTGGTCGCGCACGGCCTGGTTCCGGCGCCGGAACCGCTCCAGCTCCTGCGCTTCCGCGCCGAAGGTTTTCGTCACGCGGATCCCCTTCACGCCCTCGGACATCGCCAGCACCATCGCGTCCGACAGCGCCCGGTTCCTGTCGTAGGCCGGGCGCGCCCAGCGCGAGAACCAGCTGGTCGCGATCCAGATAAGCGGCGTCGGCGCCAGGCAAGCAACGGTCAGCCCGACGTGCACGTGGACCATGTAGGCGAGGTAGACGGCCAGCGTGAACAGGAGCAGCGCGCCCTGCAGCAGCACGCCGTCGATGAACGAGCGCAGCGACTGCACGTCGGTCGTGACGCGGTTGATGATCGAACCGCTGGCGCTCTGCTGAAAGAACCCGGAGCCGAGCCGCAACAGCTTGTCGAACACGCGCGCGCGCAGCGCCGGGACCAGGTCCAGGTGGATCAGGCGGCCGGTCGCGAGGGCGGTTCCGTAGACGACGCGCGCCCGCAGGGTCGCAAGCAGCAGCGCGCCGGCGACGACCGCGATCAGCGTGCGCGCCGGCGACCAGCCCGCGGGCGGCGCGACGCCGAACGGCCAGCGCACGGGCGGCGCCGCCGGATCGACGGCCCGGCGCACGACGTCGACGGCCAGGCCGCTGCCGCCGAGCGCGCCCAGCCCCAGCGCCAGCGACGCCAGCTGGCCCGCGAACACGCGCGAGCAGACCGCGCGGTAATCCCACGCGAGCGCCAGCAGACGGGGAAGCGGTCCGCGATCGGGCTTGGCCATCAGGACGGGGGATCGGGCAGCGGAAACGGCAGCCCCTCGGGCCAGCGCTGGCGCGCCTCGAAGCCGAGCAGCCGCCGCGCCGGCTCCATGTCGAACACGCGCTCGCCGCCGCGGCTGGCCGCGTAGACGATCTCGAAGGTGACGCCGTCGACCTCGACGGCGGAGGCCAGCGCGCGCGCGCCGTCATCGCGGCTGACGTAACAGTCGAACAGCTTCAGCTGCAGCATGTGGCGGGCCTCGTCCGGGTTGCGCACCATCCAGCCGAGGCGCACGGCGATGACGCTGATGCCGCAGCGGCGCGCGTACAGCTCGCCCATCTGTTCCGCCCAGACCTTGGTCAGCGCGTAGTGGTTGTGCGGGCGGCGCTCGTCGACGCGCGCGGGCCGCGGCGGGTCGTTCCAGCCCGCCACCACCATCATCGAGCTGGCGAGCACGACGCGCTTGACCGCCGCTTCGCGGGCGGCGTCCATCACGTTGTAGAGGCCGATGACGTTCGGCCCCAGCAGCTCGGGAAACGGACGGTCGTGCGGCTGCGCGGCGAGGTGAACGACCGCGTCGATGCCGCCATCGCGGCGCGCACGGCGTCCGCGTCGGCGACGTCGCCGACCACCGCGTCGGGCACGTCGGGCGTCGGCGCGCGATCGAAGGCGCGCACCACGTGCCCGCGCCGACGCAGCTCCGC
>DATFXS010000376.1:0-4028 GCA_035315605.1 Polyangia bacterium | reverse complement strand
TACGTCTCGCCGCCGTACGCGGTCACGGTGCTGAACGGCATCCAGGCCGCGGCGCACGCGGTCGAGGTCGACGCCGTCCTGAGCGACGCGCCGAGCGCCGACCAGCTCGAGCGCATCGCCGCCGCCGACGCCGCGATCGTCGTCGTCGGGCTCACCACCAAGGACGAGGGCGAGGGCCAGATCGCCGCCGGCGACCGCGCGCAGCTCGAGCTCTCGGCGGCGCAGGAGCAGCTGGTGCTCGACGTCGCCGCGGTCAACCCGCGCACGATCGTGGTGATGGTCTCCAGCTTCCCGCAAGGGATCGGGCCGATCGACGACAGCGTCCCGGCGATCCTGCACGTCGCCAACTCGGGCCAGGAGCTGGGCAACGCGGTCGCGGACGTGCTGTTCGGCGACTACAACCCGGGCGGCCACACGACGGTGACCTGGTACCGGAACACGACGGACCTGCCGAACGAGATCACCGACTACGACATCACGAAGGGGATGACGTACTGGTATTTCACGGGCACGCCGCTGTATCCGTTCGGGCACGGCCTGTCGTACTCGACGTTCGAGTATTCGAACCTGACGTTGAGCGCGCCGTCGCTGGACGCGTCGTGCGGCACGGTGGACGTGGGCGTCGACGTCACCAACACCAGCGCCGTCGAGGGCGACGAAGTGGTGCAGCTGTACCTCAGTTATCCCGATTCGGGGGTGCAGCGCCCGCTGCAGCAGTTGCGGGGCTTCCGGCGCGTCACCATCGCGCCCGGCGAGACCGCGCGCGTGACGATGTCGCTTCACTCCGTCGATCTGTCGTACTGGGACGAGAAGGCCGGCCGCTTCACCGTCGAGGCCGGCAAGCCGGTCGACCTGCAAGTCGGCGCCTCCTCGCGCGACATCCGATTGCGTGGCACCCTGTCCGTCACGCCTTGATGTCACGACCCCTGACGAGCGTTTTGGCCGCGGCGGCGCTCGGCTGTACGCCGGGCATCAGCGGGTTCCGCGCCGAGCCGAACGTCATCTGCAAGGGCAGCCAGACCACGCTCACCTGGACGGCGACGAACGACGGCGCGCTGTCGGCGATACCCGCCGACGCGAGCCTGGGCCCGGTCGCGGCGACGGGATCGCGCGCGGTGGCGCCGGCGGTGTCGACGACCTACCGATTGACGGTGACGCGCCTCGGGAAGACCGCCTCGAGCGAGGTCGGCGTCGAGGTGGTGACGGCGCCCGTCGAGGCGAAGCCGATCGGCGCCTCGGTGGCCGATCCGTCGACGACCTGCGAGGGAAACACGCTGGCCCTCACCGTGACCGCGCCGGCGGCCGACTGGGATCCGCACATCCAGGTCGCCAGCGTGGCGGTGGCGGCCGGCGTCACGCGCGCCACCCACGTCGAGCACGCGGGGCGGGCGGCGGACGTCGCGCCCAGCGCGCCCTCGACGGTGTTCGCGGGGCTGCCCGTGCAGGGAGACTGGCGGCTGTCGACGGCCCTCGCCGCCGGGGAAGCCTGCGGGCGAAACGTCCCGCGCAGCTTGATCATCGACGTCGCGTCGACGTGTGGGCCATGACGCCGGCCGAGCTGCGCGCGCGGATCGACACGTTCGTGATCCTGATGATGGAGAACCGATCGTTCGATCACATGCTCGGGTACCTGCGCCTGCCCCAGTTCGGCGGGCGCGCCGACGTCGACGGTCTGACCGACCTCGAGAACCCCGACTACGCAAACCCGCGCGCGAACGGGCGCGTCGTCTATCCGTTCATCGCGCCCGACGACGCCGCGCTGGCGGGCGATCTGCCGCACGAGCGGCAGGAGGTCGCCGTCCAGCTCGCCTACGCCGCGGCGGCGGGCGGCTACGTCATGAACGGATTCGTGAAGGCGTACGAGACCTACACGCTGTCCACCGGCGTCTTCGACCCGTCGCCCATGCGCGTGATGACGCCGCCCTTGCTGCCCGTGACCAGCTCTCTCGCGCGTGAATACGTGGTGTGCGATCGCTGGTTCTCGCCGCTTCCGACGTCGTCGCAGCCGAACCGGTTGATGGCGTTCAGCGGCTATTCGCTGCTCGACAAGTCGCCCAGCGGGGTGCTGCCCGCGCAGGAGATGGTCTTCGACTGGCTCGAGCGCCACCAGGTCCGCTGGCGCGTCTACTCCGCGGGGCTGCCGTCGTTCGTGTTGACGCCGACGGTGTGGCCGTGGCTCCTGACCGATCGCTTTCGACCGGTCACGCGCCTCGCCGACGACGTCCTGCACGAATCGGCCGACAGCTTCCCGCAGGTGATCATCGTCGAGCCCGACTACCGCGATTCGCCGGTTCACCTGAGCGGTCAGGCCAACGACAATCATCCGCCCCTGCCGGTCAGCTTCGGCGAGTTCTTCATCAAGCAGGTGTACGACGCCCTGACCGCGAATCCCGCGCGCTGGGCCAAGAGCCTGCTGGTGCTCAACCACGACGAGCACGGCGGGTTCTTCGATCACGTGCCGCCCCTGCGCGTCCCGTTTGCCGCGCCGCCCGGCGCCAGCTTCACGATGGGACCGTTCACATCGACGGGGCCGCGCGTCCCGGCCCTGTTGATCTCGCCGTATGCGCCGCGGGGCGTGGCCGCGCACGGCCTTTACGACCACACGTCCGTGCTCCAGATGCTGGCCGACCGGTTCGACACCAGCGGCGCGCCCTACTCCGACTACGTCGACGCCCGCCGCCATGCGCCCGATCCGATCGCCTCCGTCACCGAGGCGCTGTCGCCCGACGCCCGCGCCGACATCCCTCGCCTCGCGCCGATCGCTGGCGCCGCCCCGCCGGTCAGCGCCGCCGGCCCGCCCACCGAAGGCCAAAAATCCTTCGCCGCGGCCCTGCTGGCACTCGCGCGCGCCAAGGGCCAGGCCGTCCTGCGGAAGTATCCGCAAATCGCGAGCTGGCTGTCGACCGCCGGCGTCTCTTGAGCGCGCCGGTAGATCGCTCCGAAACGGAGTCGAGGCGCAACGCCAGGAGCGGAGGGGGACGGGGAGCTCCTCGGCCGGAGGCTAGCCGGCCGCTCTGATCGTTTGCGGCCGGAGGGATTCCAAGCTTGCTGCCGGAGGACGAGGAGTTCCCCGTCCCCCTTCCGCCCTCGCGTCGGCCGAGCGGAGCGCCTACTGGCTGCTTCGCTGCGTGAAGTGCGGCTCGGCGGCCAGCCGGGCGTAGGCCTCGGCGATGCCGATCGATCCGGACTGCAGCGCGGTCACCTGGCTGGCGCCGAGGCAGGCCTCGTCGCTGCCGTAGGCGAAGGCCGCCAGATACGCGGACATGCACTGGTGAATCACCGGCTGGTTCGCCACCGCCGTCACCAGATCCTCCTCGCCGTTGAAGTTGATCGTCGACCCGTCGGGCGCGCTGATCATGCCGGAGGAGTTGATGTCGAACGTCTTCTCCTTGGCCCGGTAGCGCCCGCCCTCGTCGAAGTGCTCGAAGCCGAAGCCGATCGGATCGAACGTCTTGTGGCAGTACGAACAGGTCGAGTTCATCCCCGCGTGGAGCATCTCGTAACGGTCGCGGGTCGTGTTGATGCCGGTCATCTGCGTCGTGGTGTCCAGCGGCGGCACGTTCGCCGGCGGCGTCAGCTTCGGCTGGCAGAACAGCTTGTAGAAGATGAACAACCCGCGCTGGGTGGGCGACGACGTGTCGGCGCCCGCGTGCGTCGCCAGGAACGACCCTTGAGCGAGCAGGCCGATCCCCTGCCCCGACGGCCGCGTCACCGACGCGTAGTCCGCCGACGGCGTCGGAAAGGCGACCGTGTTGGCGTTGCCGGTGCCGTAATAGGTCGCGAGCGCCTTCGACGGATTGGTCGTGGTCGCGGTCAGCAGCGATTTAAGGCCGCCCGCGTTCTGGAACACGATCTGGTCGATGAAGCTGTGCGTCTCCTGCACCATGTCGTCGCTGACCGACCCGAACGTCGAGATGTTCGGCTTCTGGATCGACGTCACCGTGGCGTAGCTGAGGTACTGCTCGAAAAACCGCTGCAGCGTCTGCTTGCCCGCGGTGGTCGCCAGCATCGTCTTCGCCACCGACGTC
>DATFXS010000375.1:0-3673 GCA_035315605.1 Polyangia bacterium | reverse complement strand
GCCGGCGGGAGAGGAGGGCGTCCGGCAATGGCCTGTCCGGTGCCAACAAGAGTGCGTTGACTTTATTTTCTTTTTAATTGCAGTAAGATTTACGTGTGGCCGTTGCCAATATAGTTGGCGCATCGGTTTTGCCCGCCCGCTACGCGGCGGGCGAGCGGCTGGGCCAGGGGGCGAGCGGTGAGACCTTCGCGGTGGTCGACGCGACGGACGGCGCTGCGTGCGTCGCGAAGCTGTTCGCCGCAAGCGCGGCCGCGCGCGGCGCCGCGATGAACGAGCTCGCCGGGCTGCAGGCGCTCGCCCACCCGAGCGTCGTGCGCGTGCGCGACGTCGGGCGCACCGCGGACGGCCGCATGTTCCTCGTCACGGAGCGGATCGCCGGGCCGTCGATCGACAGCCTGGCGAGCATCCCCGACGAGGCGGCGCGCCGGCAGGCCTTGCAGCGGGCGGCGCACGATCTGGCGGGCGCGCTCGCGCATCTCCACGGGCGGGGCATCGTCCACGGCGACGTCTGTCCCGCGAACGTGCGCATCGCGGGCGACGGCCGCGCCGTGCTGATCGATTTCGGTCTGGCCGGCCCGCCGCTGCCCGGCGACGGCGCCGCGCGCGGAACGCTCGGCTATGCCGCGCCCGAGGCGCTGACCGGCGTGCGCGCTCCCGCCGGCGATCTGTTCGGGCTCGGGGCGACGCTGTTCGAGGCGTGGACCGGCGCGCCGCCGTTCGGGCGCGGACTCGCCGCCGTTCAACGCATGCTGAGCGAGCCGGCCCCGACGCTGTCGTCGGTTCGCCCCGGACTGGGCGAGGGGTGGGATCGGCTGCTTGCCCAGCTGCTCGCCAGCGATCCGGGCGAGCGTCCCGCCAGCGCGCGCGAGCTGCTGCGCGAGGTGATCCGCCTTTCGGCCGGCGCGGAGACGCCCGTCGAGGTCGACCTGGGCGTCCCGTATCCCGAGGGCGATCCGCTGGCCGGCCTCTTCGTCGGCCGCCGCGCCGAGCGCGCCGCGCTGCGCGCCGTCCTCGAACGGCTCGCCGACGGGGCGGCGCCGGTGTCGACGCTGGCGCTGGTGGGCGCGCCCGGAAGCGGGCGGCGGACATTGTTCGACGTCGTCGCGCGCGAGCTGGCCGTGTCGGGCGCGGCGGGCACGACGCCGGTCGTCCAGTTCTGGCGCGGCAACCTCGACGCGCTCGCGGCCTGGCTCGAGCCCGCGCCCGCTTCGCCGGACGCGCGGGCGGGATCCGCCGGGGTGGCCCTCGATGCGCAGCGCGCCGCCGAGGCCCGCTGGGCGGGGATGGCGGAGGCGCTGGAGACGCGCGCCGCCGAGCAGCCGCTCTGCATCTGGCTGAACGAAGGACCGGACGCAGCCGCGTTCGCGGCCTGGGCGGCGGGGGCGTCTCCGTCGGGGCGCGTGTTGCTGGTCGTGCCGGTCCGGGAGGCGCTGGCCCGTCCGTTCGCCGATGCGATCGCCCTCGGCAAGCTGGTCGCCGATGACGTCGCCGCGCTGATCGCGGGCGCGGGCGACGCGGCGATCCCGGCGGGCGAGGGCGCCGCGCTGGCCCGATCGATCGTCGAGGCGGCGCAGGGGAACGCGGCCGTCGTCGGCGTGCTCGTGCGCCGCCTGATCGCGAACGTGCGCGCCGGCCGAGACGCGGCGGCGCCGACCGACGCGGGCGCCGATCTGGACGGGCTGCTCGCCGACGGTTACCGCGCTCTGCCCGAGGGGACGCAAGCGCTGGTGCTGGCGCTCGCGCTCGCCGACGGCGCCGCGGACGCGGGCGCGATTGCGGGCGTCGCCGACGCGTCCGGGGCGGCGGCGAGCGGACGCGCGGCGGGCTGGCTCGAGATCGCGGCAGGCGGCGACGTGCGCCTGCCCAGCCCGGCGCATCGGCGGGCGGCGCTGGCGGCCGCCGATCCGAAGTTGCGCGCGCGCATCGCGACGCGGGCGCTGCCGCATCTGGGCGAGGACGATCCGCGGCGCGCGGACGCGCTGGTCGCTGCAGGCCGCCCGGCGGACGCGGCCGCGGTCCTGCGTCGAGCCGCGGCCCAGGCGGCGCGCGCCGGCGGCGCGCCGACACGAGCGGCGCTGCTTTACGAGCGCGCAGACGCGCTGGCGCCGGATCTTCTCGACGCGGCAGAGCGGATGGCGCTGGTCACCGGCCTCGGCCTGCTCGGGCGGTACGAGGAGGCAGCGCACGCGCTCGCCGCGGCGCGCGCCCGCGCTGGCCGCGATCGCGTCGCCCGGGCGGCCTGCGCCGAGCGCGACGGCTGGTTGCGGGCCCGCCGGGGCGACACCGAAGGCGCGCGCGCCGCGCTCGAGGGGGGGATCGCCGAGGGCGCCGACGATCCGTCCGCCACTGCCGAGCTGCGGGCGCGACTGGGGCGGCTGCTGGTGACCAGCGGGCGTTTCCGGGAGGCGCTCGCGATCGTCGAGCCGCTCCGCGCGCGCGACGCCGACGGCGCAGTGCCCGGCGACGGCGTCCGGGCCGTCAGCCTCGAGGCGGCCGCGCTGGCGCACGCCTACCTGGGCGAGTCGGAGCGGGCCGGCGCGGCGCTGTCGGATCTCGAACGGAGTGGCGCGGTCGGCGACGGCCGGCGCGCCTACCTGGCGGCGCTGCTGGCCCAGCTCGGCGGGCGCGAGGCGGATGCGCTGGCCGGTTACCGGGCCGCTTACGATCTGGCGGCGCGCGACGGCGACGTGCACACGCTGGCGAGCGTGGCGCTCAATCTCGGCGCGTTGCTCGCCGAGCAGGGTGTCTATGGCGAAGCGCTCGCCGCGAGCGAGCGCGCGGTCCGCGAGCTCGGGCGGCTGGGCGGCGCGGCCGAGCTCGCCACGGCGCTCGTCAACGGCGCCAACATTCTGGTGCACGTCGGCGATCTCGCGGCGGCGCGCCGCGCCCTCGAGCGGGCGCGCGGCCTGGCCCGCGAGCGAAAGCTGACGCTGCCGCTGGCCGCCGCGACGTTCGTGGAAGGCGACCTGGCGCTGCGCGCCGGGCAGCCCGCGGAGGCGGTGGCGGGTTACCGGTCGGCCGCGGCTGCGTTCACCGACGGCGGGCAACCCCACCGCGCCGCCAGCGCCCTCTGCGCCGCCGCCGAGGCCGCCGCGGCGGCCGGCCGCCCCGACGAGGGTCGCCGGATCGTCGGTGAGGCCGACGCGCTGTCCCCCCCCGCCGACGACGACGCGGAGCGCGCCCGGGTCCTGGCGGCGCTGGCGCTCGCCGACGGGGCCGGGGAGCCCGCCGGCGACGCCGCCGACCGGCTGGCCCGCCTGGCCCGGCGCGTCCGCGCGGGCGAGCGGCGCCCGCTCGCCTTCCGACTGGCCGCGCTGGCCGGCCGCCTCGCCGAGCGCGCCGGCGATCGCAACAAGCTGACCGACGCGCGCCGCTTCGCGCGCACCACCATGGAGGAGATCCGCATGGCAACGCCCGAACATCATCGCGCCGGGCTGGAGAGCGATCCGGACGCGCTGTGGGTGCTCGGATCGGAGACCGCCCGCGCCGGCGACGGCGCCGTCTCGCCGCGCGCGCTGGCCGCCGAGGGCCGCCTGCGGCGCCTGCTGCGCATCAACAAGCGCCTGAACAGCGAGCTTCGCCTGCCGCGGCTGCTGGAGATGATCGTCGACACCGTCATCGAGCTGACCGACGCCGAGCGCGGCTTCCTGTTGCTGGAAGACGAGCCGGGCCA
>DATFXS010000374.1:0-13058 GCA_035315605.1 Polyangia bacterium | reverse complement strand
ACCCAGAACGATTGCGTGCGCGTCATCCGCGGCGATGGCACCATAGCGACCGTGGCAGGCGTGTGCGGGTCGGAAGGATTCGCGGGCGACGGCGGCCCCGCCACGGAAGCGCTGATCGCCCGTCCGGGCGGCGTCGCCCTGGATACCGCCGGGAATCTCTACATCGCTGACACGCACAACCAGCGGATCCGCGTCGTCTACCGCTGAACCCACACGCCGCAAACGGCCGAAACGGCCATGAGAGGATCGACATGACCCGATCAGAGACCTCGAGGAAGCTCGCTCTCGTCGGCGCGGCGCTGGCCGCCGTGGCGGTGGTCCTGGCATCCGGCGCCCGCCCGGCGCACGCCTGCGGCGGCCTGTTCTGCAGCGGACCGCCGCCCGATCCGTTCGCGCCGCTGCCCGTGGCGCAGAGCGGGGAGAACATCATCTTCGCGGTCGACAAGGACGCCGCGACGGGCCAGGGCACCGTCACCGCTTACATCCAGATCCAGTACTCGGGGACGGCGAGCGACTTCTCGTGGGTGCTGCCGCTCGATGCCGCTCCCAGCAAGATCGATGTCGGCAGCGATCGCGCGTTCACGCAGGTCGCGCAGGTGACCCAGCCGTCGTACCAGGTGCAGTACGTCACCGACGGGACGTGCAAGTCGACGGGCCAGCGCGGCGGCGCGTCCGACGGTGCCAGCACCGGCGCCGGCGGCAGCACCGGCACGGGCGGCAGCGGCGGACCGGTGGGCCAGCCCCCCGTCACCGTCATTTTCCGCGGCGACGTCGGTCCGTACGACGCCCTGGTGGTCAAGGCCAGCGACAGCGCCCAGCTGCTGCAGTATCTGTCCGACAACGGGTTCGTCGTCACCGACACCGCAAAGTCGATCATCAACGACTACGTCCAGCTGAACAAATACTTCGTCGCGGTCAAGCTGCTGTCCGGCCAGTCGACGGGCGCGATCCAGCCGGTCGTGCTGACGTTCGCGGGCGAGGTGCCGTGCGTCCCGCTGAAGCTGACCGCGATCGCCGCGCTGGCCGA
Organism: Polyangia bacterium; assembly: GCA_035315605.1. Lineage (GTDB taxonomy): Bacteria > Myxococcota_A > Polyangia > Fen-1088 > Fen-1088 > JADGRB01. The sequence continues at coordinate 12,031 of DATFXS010000374.1, read as the reverse complement.
CATGCCCGTCACCCTGTACGTGCTCGGCGCGAGCCGGTCGGTTCCGTCCAACTACTTCGAGATCATCCTGAACCAGGCGAAGATCGACTGGCTCAACGGCGGCTCGAACTACGCCAGCCTGGTCAAGACCGCCGCCGACGAGGCGGGGGGCAACGCGTTCATCGCCGAGTACGCGGGCACGGCGCGCGTGATGGACAACCTGCTGTGGCCGAATCCCAGCATCAACCTGGCGACGTTGCAGGCGGCGACCACGCCCCCGGCCTACCTGCAGCTGGTGGTGCAGCAAAACCTGCTGAGCTTCGGCCAGATGCTGCCGCTGCTGCGCACGTACATTCCGGAGCCGCAGGTGCTGATCGACATGGGCATCTCGGAGTCGACCTTCTACAACAATAACGCGACCTACTGGGCGCAGTACATGTCGGCGTTCGCGCCGTTCGATCCGGTCGCCATCACCAACGACGTGAAGATGAAGATCGTCGACCCGCTGCAGACCGGACAGACGCTGTTCGACGGCCACGATTATCTGACCCGGCTGGCGACCTTCATCTCGCCCGAGGAGATGACCAAGGATCCGCAGTTCATTTTCAACCCCGATCTGCCGCAGCTGTCGAACGTGCACACGGCGACCGCGCACGTCCTGTGCGGCCTGCAGACCTACACCTACTGCGAGGCGCCCATTCGCCTCGAGATCCCCGACAGCGCTTCGGTCCTGTACACGCGCACCAGCTATTGCGGCGTCGACCAGACCGGGCTCGACACCATGCCGTCCCTGGCGGTCGCGTGGCAGCGCGCCGAGGCGGGCGACGGCCAGGCCGCCATCGACAACCGGGGCGCCATCAACCAGCAGATCGTGGCGCACAACACCGGGATCAGCGGTGGGGGCTGCGGCTGCAACGTCGTGCCCGTCAGCTCGACCGGTGCGTTCGTGTTTCTGGTCGGGCTGGCCCTGGTGCACCGGCGGCGACATTCTTCGCGCCGGCGTGCGCGCATCACTTGACGCCGAGCGACTCGCCGCGATACTTGGCGGCGTTTGCTTCGCTCTTGCCGCCACCTTTCCGCTGAAGCACAGCCGCGCCGACGCCCCTCTCGCCTGACGGCGACCCTCGCCTTCGTCATCGCGAGCTGCGGTGCCGCGCCCAAGCAGTCGTCCGCCCTGGACGGCGCGGTCGCGGCGACGCCGGCCCAGGCCGCGCCGGCGGCGGCGCCGATCGATCCGAGCGGTTTCCGTACGGCGATCGATCTGTACGCCAACCGCGTGCACGCCGTCCTCCACCGCGACGGGCGCCTGGTCGTGGACGCGGGCGGCCTCGACGTCCTCAAGTACGTCGACGGCGGCTGGAAGACGTCCTGGCTCGTCGGCATGAAGGACGAAGGCCACCCCGCCGCGCTGGTCTCCGGGCTGTCGGCGATCGCCTTCCTCCCCTGGGACGACACCGGCGACGCGACGCTGTCGATCACGATGCGCGCGCTGGCGCCCGCGCAGCGCGTGTCGCTGTTCGTCAACGAGAAGCCGCTGTTCACGCTGGAGGTCGACAAGACCAGCAAGCGCTACGACGTCAACGTCCCGGCCGCGCTGCTGCACCCGGGCGACAACCGGATCCGGCTGACATTCAAGGCCGCCGCCGACGTTCCGGGCGGAAAGCGCGCCGCGGCGGCCGTGACGTCGCTGGCGCTGGGACCGGCCACGCTGGGGCCACCGGCGGGGGCGCTGGCGCCGCTGGCCGCGCGCGAGGTCGAGCTGGCTGGCGCCCGCCATCACGCGCTGGTGCCCGGGGGCGCCGCGTCGCGACTCTCCTTCTATATGCAGCTCCCCGCGGGCGCGCACCTGGCGCTCTCGTACGGCGCCGCCGCCGCCGGCGGGACCGTGCAAGCGCAGGTCGCCGTCGACGGCAAGCCGGCGCGCACGGTGCACGAGGGAAACGTCGGCGCGGGCTGGTCCGACGCGCTCGTCGATCTGGGCGCCGCCGGCGGGCAGGCGGCGCGCATCGATCTGATCGCGCGCGGCACGAAGGGCGATCTGGCCTGGGGCGAGCCGCGCGTCGTCGTGAAAGCGCCGGCGCCGCCGGCCGCAGCGTCCCCGCAGCCGAAGTTCGATCACATCTTCGTCTGGATGGTCGACACGCTGCGCGCCGACAAGGTCCACGTCTACAACCCGAAGACGCGCGTGCTGACGCCGAACTACGACGCGTTCGCGGCCGACGCGACCCGCTTCGAGTGGGCGCAAGTGCCCGGCACCTGGTCGCTGCCGTCGCACGCGTCGCTGCTGACGGGCGTCTATCCGACCGTGCACCGCGCGACCGCGCACGAGGCGCGCCTCTCCAAGGACGTCCCGTTCGTGGCCGAGGAGATGAAGAAGGCCGGGTTCAAGACCGCCATGTTCTCGTCGAACGGCTACGTGTCGTCGAAGTGGGGCTTCGACCGCGGCTGGGACGTCAACCGCAACTTCATCCGCGAATCGCTGCCCAACGGCTCTGTGTATCTGTGGAAGACGGCGAAGGCGTGGCTGACGCCGATCGCCGCCAAGCGCGAGTTCGCCTACCTCGCGACGATCGAACCGCACGTCGCGTACACGCCGCCCAAGGAATTCCTGGCCAAGTACTGGGACAAGCCGTACGTCGGGCCGCTGAAGCCGGTTCAGACCGGCGTGCAGCTGGGGCTCATCAAGGTCGGCAAGCTGAAGATCAACGACAACGACAAGAAGTACCTCGAGGCGCTGCACGACGGGGAGATCTCCCAGAGCGACGCCGCCTTCGCCGGGTTCATCGCCGACCTGAAGAAGATGGACCTGTACGAAAAGTCGGCGGTGATCGTGGTCTCCGATCACGGGGATCAGTTCTACGAGCACGGCAGCGTCGGCCACGGCGACACCGTCTATCAGGAACTGGTCCACGTGCCGCTGATGATCCGCGCCCCGGGCCTGTTTCCGGCCGGCCACGTCGTCCACGCGGACGTCGAGGTGATGGATCTCTATGCGACGCTGCTCGACCTGGCGGGCGTGAAGCCGACCGCGGCCGCCGAGGGGACCAGCCTGATCCCGCTCGCCCGCGACGAGGTCGGCCAGAGCCCGCGCGCCGCGCTGACCGTGGATGGCCAGGTGGCCCGTGGCCTCAAGGTGCAGCGCTACCGGATGGTGCATCGCGGCCCCGGACGCATCGAGCTCTACGACGAGTACGACGACCCGCGCGAGCAGAAGGACGTGGCGGCTGAGCACCCGATCGCGCTGCGCGGGATGCGGGGCGTGCTCGGGCTGCTCTACGCCTACGAGACCACCTGGTCCAAGGCACGCTGGGGAACCGCGGCCAACGTCACCGAGGCGTTCTACGCCACGGCGGGGCCGCCGGGCCGGCGCGGGACCGAGCCGGTCACGGGCGGCCCGAAGTAGCCGGCGTCCGGAACGGTTGCGCGCGTCCGGCGGCGACGCACGTTCACCGTGTGAGCCCCAACGAAAAAGAGCTGCTGAGCGACGAGGACGAGGTGTGCTACGCGCCCGAATCGGGTCAGCCCCCGGGCGGTCGAGACAACCCGTGGGATGACGACGACGAGACCGCCGGCGCGCACGCCTTCCCCGCCGATCACCACGAACCGCCCGGCGACGACCTCTGAGGTCGAGGTGCATCCTCGGGAAGAAGCCCGACCGGCGGGCGTTTCATCGCCGTCGGTCGCGGGCGCGGCGGACGTCCATGTCATCAGGACGCTGCCCGCGAATCTGGCGTCCGCTTCGCCTTCCTGTGACGCGCGCCCGCCGCGCGCTCAGATGCCGGCCGACTCGAAGTCGGCCGGCGATTCGGACGGCGCGCGGCGCTGATCGAAGCGCAGGCCGACGCGCAGCGCGGCGCCGGCGCTGTATCCGCCCAGGCGGTATTCCGTCGCGCCCTCGCTTCCGTAGCTGCTGTTCGAGACAGTCGCCTGGCCGAGGTCCTTCCGGACGAAGAACCAGGCGCCGAGCTCGAAGTGCCCGGCCGCGCTGAACGTCTCGCTCGTTCCGAGCCGCGCCCCGACGTAGTCGAGCCAGGTCTCGTGCACGCTGGGGGAGGCGAAGAAATTTCCGCCGACGTCGCTGAAGCGTTCGGCGCCGATCTCTCCCAGGACCTGGAATCGGTGGGTCCCGACCCGCGGCTGCCAGCCGGCCATCCCGCCCACCGTCATGCGGCCGCCGCCAAAGATGCCCGGAAATCCGTCGACCACGCCGCCCGCCGCGTACGGGCCGAGGTTGGCGAGCGTCGCGACGCCGACGAGCCCCCGGGACCGATCCTGAGCCTGACCGGCGGTCATGCTGGTGACGCTGTCGTCCCAGACCGGCGCGGCGTAGCCGTCCAGCGATATCCCGAGGCCCGACGCCTCGTCGGCGCGCGCCGCGGGCGACAACCAGACGATACCGATCGCTGCGACCAGCGCCGCGAGGTGGTGAAGGACATTCATGTTGGCATGGAGGTACAACGGCCGTGCCAACGGGAAAGCGCGAGAAGTCGGGCCATCCGACGCGAGGGCGCGCAATCCTCGCGCCGTTCCGTCAGCTCTTCACCGTCCGACGTCAGGAATTGCGCCCGCCGGCATCAGGGTCGGTCGGCCGGCGCGGGCGGCAGATCCGCGACCGCCTGCGCGGTCAGCGTGGCGGTGGCGGTCGTCAACCCGCTGGCGCTCGCGGTCAGCGTGACGGTGCCGGCGGTGCGTCCGGGGCGCACCCAGGTCGCGAGCTGACCACCTTTCATCGCGACGCTGGTCGGCCCGATCAGGCTACCCGGGCCCGAAACGCTGAGGGTGACGCTCCGGCTGTCGCCGACGACGACGCTGCCGTTCGCGTCGACGACGTCGATGAAGACCAGCCGCGCATCCGCCAGATCCGCGCGCATCGTCGTTCCCTCCGGGCGCAGCCGCAGCGCCGTCGCCGTCCCGGGCGTCTGGCGCGTGAAGCTGGCCCGCACCGTCCCGCCGATCAGGCAGTCGGCGCGCAGCGTCCCCGCGCTGAACGATCCGACGCTGAAGTTGAAGGGCGGGTGCAGGAGGCCCGTGCCCGTGTCGGGCGATCGCGTCGACGACAGCGTACCGTTCACGTACAGCGACACCTGATCGCAGTTGCTGAACACGCGCACCGTCGTCGGCGACGTCGACGTCCAGTTGTTGGCGATGAACACCATCGGCCCCGAGTCGACGCCGCTGACCGTGACGGCCGGATCGCGCTGGCTCTGAAGGAAGTAGTAGGCGAACTTCGGCAGCCGGTACATATCGACGAGGCCGGAGCGGCTCATCCCCTGGTAGCCGCTGTAGTCAGACCACTGCCAGTAGCCGTCGGCCGTGAACCAGGAGATCACGATGTTCTTGCCCTGGCCGTCCTGGACGTTGTTGGTCTGGGTCAGCATCGCGCTGTCGCCGGCTTCGCGCGACTGTCGCGACGTCGACGACGTGCCTCCGTAATCCCAGTCGCCGTACTCGTCGATGATGATCGGGCGCGTGTCGGTCGTCGTCCGCACGTTGTGCTGCGACGCCTCGATGAAGATGTCCGAATGCGTGAACTGGTACTGGCCCGAGAACGCCTGGTCGCCGGGATACTCCGCGTGCACGATGCTGTGGGCCATCTGGGCCCACGCGTCTGTGTACTGCGATTCGTTGAGGCTCGCCTCCCAGACGACGACGCTGGCGTGGTTGCGATCGCGGCGCATCATGTCGCGCAGCTCCTGGTAGCTGGCGTTGACGAACGCGGTCGCGGAGCTGAAGTTCTGCCAGCCGGTCTGCGCATCCATCACCAGCACGCCCAGCGCGTCGCAGGCGTCGTAGAACGCCGGCGCGTGCGGGTAGTGCGAGCCGCGGATGAACGTGAGGCCCGCGTCCCGGATCCGCTTGACGTCGTAATAGATCGACTGGTCGGAGACGGCGTTGCCAAGGCCGTAGGTCTCCTCCAGCATGTTCACGCCCAGCGCCTTCCAGCGCGCGCCGTTGATGGTCAGCCCGCCAGAATGCGACCAGCCGATGCGGCGGATGCCGATGCGCGTGGTCACGTTGTCGACGGCGGCGCCGCTGTCCTGCACCTCGGTGGCAAGCGTGTACAGGTTGGGCGTGTTCGGATGCCACAGCTTCGGGTTCGAGACGGTGATGGTCTGCGTGAAATCAGAGTCGGCGCCGGCGGCGATCGACGCCGTCGACATCGCCGAGCCGACCATCTGGCCGCCGGCGTCGAGAAGGCGCGACACGACCGTCGCGCTCTTGGACGCGGACGACTCGTTGATGACGTTGGTCTTGATGCTGACCATCGCCGAGCTGGTGCTGGCCGACGGAAAGGTGACCAACACGCCGCCGCCCGCGACCTTGTTGGCGTAGACGGCGTCGGTGACGTGCAGCGGGTTGGTGACGTGCATCGTCACGTGGCGGTAAAGGCCCCCGTGATACTGGAAATCGACGCCGGTGCGGCCGGGCGGCCAGCTGGCGTTGGGCGCGCTGTTCAGTCGGACCGCGATGACGTTGTCGGCGCCGCCGGTCGTCACGTCGGCGGTGACGTCGATCGTGAACGGCGCGTAGCCGCCCTGGTGCGAGATCTTCTTGGTGCCGTTGACCCACACGTCGGCCAGCTGCATGGCGGCGCCGACCTCGATGAACAACTTCCGGCCCTGGTAGGCGGCCGGGACGGTGAAGTGCTTCCGGTACCACATGAGGCCCGAGTAGGCGGTGTTGTCCTCGGGCGTGACGAACTTCGGCGTGTGCGGCAGATCGACGTATCCCCACGAGCTGTCCGCGAACGCCTGGGCGTCGGCGCCCGTGACGTCCATGCGCTGGAACCGCCAGTCGACGTCGAAGTTGATGTCGATGCGCGAGTTCGAGACGACGGTTCCGCCCGCGCCGCCGCCCCCGCTGGTCCCGGCGCCGCCGCCCGTGCCCGCCGTGCCGCCCGCGCCGCCGCTGCCGCCCCGTCCGCCCGCGCCGGCGGTCGTGCCGCCGCTGCCCGCCGCCCCGCCCCGACCGCCCGTGCCGGTCGTGCCCCCCGCGCCGGCCACGCCCCCGCCGGTGCCTCCCGCCGCGCCGCCGGTCGTGCCACCACTGCCCGCGGCACCGCTGCCCGTCCCCGCCGTCCCGGCGCCGCCGCCGACGCAGCTCCCGGCCATGCAGGACTGGCCCGCCGCGCACGGTCGGTCGCAGCCGCCGCAGTTCGCGGTGCTGGTGTTCGTGTCGACGCAGCCGGAACCGCACAGCATCTGACCGGCGACCGAGCATCCGCACGATCCGGCGTTGCACGTCGCGCCCGGCGGGCAGACGACGTTGCAGCCGCCGCAGTTGAGCGCGTCGTTGCCGTTCGTCGTCACGCACGATCCGTTCGGACATTGGGTCGTACCCGGCGCGCAAGTCGAGCCGCACACGCCGGCGTTGCAGACCTCGCCGGGCTGGCAGGCCATGCCGCAGCCCGCGCAGTTCATGGCGTCGGACGAGATGCAGGCGCCGCCGCAGCTCAGGAGGCCAGCCTGGCACTGGCACGAGCCGCCCTGGCACATCTGCCCGCTGCCGCACGCCTTCCCGCACGCGCCGCAGTTCTGGGGATCGGTCGTCGCGTTCACGCACGCCGACCCGCAGGCGATCTGCGGGGCGTTGCAAGCTGGCGAAATCGTTCCGCTGGGGGCGGACTTCGAGCAGCCGACCAGCAGAAAAAGGTAACCGAGGACGCCACTTAGGACGACTTTGTTAACTTTGTTCATTGTCTCGTGCTGAGAGTGTCTCCAGCCCGAGGAAGCCATCACGAAAAACGACGCTGGGACCGGGCGGCCTGCGGATTCCATGCGACTCTCCGCCCGAGGTGACCTCATGAATCGTGCCCTGGCCTCCGTCTCTGTCGCTGTCGGAATCGCGTGTGTCGTCGGTGGCGTGCGGGTGGCGCGCACCGCGCCCGCGCGCAAACCCGCCGTCGCGCCCGCGCCCTACTTCGTCAAATCCGCCGCGTCGCTGGCGGAGGTGGAGAAGACGCTCCAGGGAAAGGGCGGCCACGCCGCCGACTTGCTCAAGCCGCAACCGACGGGGATCGAGATCGCCTGGCGCCACGAGGAGGACTTCGCGCAGCCCGAGCTGGAGCTACACGACGGCAAGGATCACGTGTTCTTCGTGACCGATGGTCAGGCGAGCCTCGTGCTCGGTGGCGAGCTGGTCGCGCCGCACGAGGTGTCGCCCGGGGAATGGAAGGCGGCCAAGGCGACCAACTCCCGCACGGTCGACGTCGGCAAGGGCGATCTCGTCTTCATTCCTCACGGCACCGTCCACGGCCGGAGCGTGAAGGGTCGCTTCACGATGATGATCATCTCGTTCTATCCGGGCGGCCCGCCGCCGCTGCCCGCGCCCGCCCCGCCGACAAAATGATCAGGCCCGAGGCCAGAGGCCCTTTCAGGTCGACATGCCCGCCGCCTGCGTCACTTCCGCGAGCGTCGGGATGCCGCCGGTCCCGCCGAGGTGGCGGCAGTTGAGCGCGGCGGCAGCGTTGGCGAACGGCAGGCAGCGGTCGAGGGGCCAACCCTGCAGCTGGCCGTAGATGAACGCGCCGCGGAACACCTCGCTGGCGCCGTGGCTGTCGTAGACGTCGATCGGCAGCGCCGGCTGACGCACCAGCGTCTCGCCCTCGAGCGCGATGACGCCCTCCTCGCCCAGCGTGATGACCGCGATGCGCGGCCCCATCTGCGTCAGCTCGACGAGGCTGCGCTTCATGTCCGACGAATGAGAGAACTCGGCGGCGAAGCGTTCGTTGCCGATCACGATGTCGGAGAGATCCAGCAGCTCGCCCATCCCGCCGCCCAGGCGCCGGGCGTCCAGCACCACGGTCACGCCCGCCGCGCGCGCCTTCTCCGCCGCGGCGATGTGCACCGCCGGGTTGCGCCCGTCGACCAGCAGGATCTTGGCGCCGTCCAGCAGCTTGCGCGGCAGCTCGCCCGGATCCAGCGACGTCGTGCTGCCGCGCGTGTAGCGCATCAGCCGCCGCCCCGTCCGCTCGTCGACCAGGATGAACGACGTCGGTGAGATCTTGCCCGGCTCGACCAGCACGGCCGACATGTCGACGCCGAACGCCTTCAGCCCACGCATGATCATCGACCCGAACTCGTCATCGGACAGCCGGCCGAAGTAGCTCGCGTGCCCGCCCAGCGCGCAGACGGTCGCCAGCGTCGTGCCGACCGCGCCGCCGGCCTGGATGCTGAACGTCTGCAGCTCGACGACCGCCTCGGACGAGCGCGGCCCGACGCCGATCTGCTCGACGGTCGCCTGTCCCAGCCCGACGACACGGTCGGTGGTGGGGGTGGTCATCATCTCGAAAATATCACAATCGCCGGATCAGAGCCGGATCGGGAAGCTGCGTAACACGACGCGAAAAATCCTGGGAACCGACCCGACCACCACCCCCGCCAGGGCCGCCAGCAGGCTGTCGAGCGCGGCGGGTCCGTGGTCGCCGAAGGGCACGAAGATCTCCCAGGTGCCGGCCCCCAGCTGCCGCGGGTCGCCCGGAAGGCCGATCGGCGCCTCCGGGTGGCCGTCGTTCCAGGCCGCCGCCGCGTCGTCGAATGCGCGCTTCAACAGCCCGCCGACGTCCGGCCCTTTAGCGCGGACCTCCACCGCGAACCACAGGTCCGGCCAGACGAGCGCCCACGTCTGCACCTCGAAGGCGCGTGGGGACAGCCGGAACGGCGGGGCGACGGGGCCGGAATACTGGGCGCGCAATTCCGCGGCCGGAAGGCCGATCCACGAGGCGGTGAGCCGACACCCGCGCGCGGGCGGCAGCGGGTCGGAGGGGGCGACCCGCTCGCCGGGGTGGTGGGCGCAGCGCCACGCGATCGCAACCTCGAACCCCTGGGCGATGGCGATCAGGACGGCCCCGCTGCGGCCGGCGCCGTCGGGGTCGAAGGCGATCTCGCCGCCCGCATCGTCGGGTAGCAGCGCGAACCCTTGCCGCACGTCGATCCCGGCGAGCCGCGCGGCCTCCTCCGCCAGCGCGGCGTCGAGCGCGCCGACGAAGGCAGCGCTGGCGCCCACCGCATCGGCCCAGGGCGCGAGCCAATCGCGCGATCCGGCGCCCGACGCCACCGGCGTCGCGATCATAGCGGCGCGGGCAGTATTTCCCGCCCCAGCACGCTCTGCGATCGGACGTAGCGTTCCAGCGCGTCGACCGCCTTGGTGAACTGCGCCGCCGCGTAATACGAGCGCCCGAGGTAGTACAGAAGCTCGGGTCGCTTGGCGACGTAGGCGGTGTCGTCGGCCAACGCCTTCAGCTCGTCGATCGCGTCGGCGTAGATCTCGGCCTTGTAGTCGAGGAACCCGGTCAGCAGCGAGAAGTCCTTGCCCAGGCCCGCCCACAGATCTTCCGGCCAGGCCTCGAGCACCTTGTACCCGGTGACGTAGCGGTGCGACCTGTAGTGCGCCAGCACCTCCGGATATTCCTCCTTCACCTTGGCGACCAGATCCGGGTGCGTGTCGCCCAGGTAGGTGGGCACGGCCGGGGGCTGCAGATCCTCGCCGGGGGCGAGCGGGATCTCCGGATCGCGATCCAGCCGGGTCGACACCAGCTTCAGCAGCAGGCGCGCGTGCTGGGCGTCGGGCGAGTTGCCGGCGGCCTCCGCGCGGCGGGTCCAGAGCTCGGCCTCGCGCGCCTTGCCGTGCGCGAGCAGGCTGCGCGCGAGCAGCCCGCAGCGGCTGCTCTTGTCGGGGCCGTCGTAGCCCTTCACCAGCTCGCTGAGCCGGCCGTAGGGCCACATCGGTCCGTAGACGTTGGCGCGGTACGGCTCGAACTTCGCGTAGCCGAGCAGATCGCGCGGCGCCGCGTACTCGATGCGCGCGTTGTCGTCGGTGTTCAGCGGCGCGCCGGCCGTGAACGACTCCAGCTCGTCGGGCCCCAGCAGGAGGTAAGCGAACACGTCGTGGGGCGACTGGAAACCGCCCCGGCGCGCCTCGGCGCGCGTCACCGGATCGCGGAAGGCGTGCTCGACGACGTCGTAGTCGAGCGGCAGCGGATCGCGGCTGCCGATCAGGATCGTGTCGGACGACCAGTCTTCGGCCGAGAAGACGTAGACGTACGGGAACTCGGCGCGCACCGTGCCGAGGATGGTCTTGATGTTCCAGGGCGCCATCTCGTACAGCTGCGCCCACTGGCAGAAGATGCCGTGATCGGCGAGGCGGGTCTTGACCAGCTGGAAGTACTCGCGCGTGAACAGGTTCGACACGCCGGTCAGCCAGGGGTTCGACGGCTCGCTCACGATGACGTCGAACTTGTCGCTCCGCTGGGTCAGGAAGTTGCGGCCGTCGCCGACGCGCGCGGTGACCTTGGGGTTCTCGAGCGGGCGGTGGTTGTCGTTGTCGAAGAAGCGCGCGCCGCGGTAGACGGCCGCCTCCAGCTCGACGATCTCCAGCGATCCGATCGGGTACTGCGTGATGGCGCCGGCCGTGACGCCCGAGCCGTAGCCGACCAGCGCCACCTTGGGCGGGTGGGTGTCGCGGTAGAACAGGAACGGCAAGAGGCCGACGATGATCTGCGTCGGCATGTCGGCGTCGTTCGACGCGTCGACCTTGCCGTTGTTCTTGAGCGAATAGATCTTGTCCCACTGGTCGACGCTGACGGTGGTCGCCATGCCGTCCTCGTAGAACACCATCTTCGGCACCTGCCAGGGGCGCTTGTGGATCTTGCGGTAGATGTACTCGCGCGCGATCGAGACGCGGAAGAAGCCGGCCGTCAGGCTGACCTTGTCCCAGCGTGGGATCACGAGGGCCAGCAGCGCCAGCGCGACCGCGGCGGCGACCCCGGCCTGACGCCGGCGGCGGGGCAGCTCCGGCGCCACCCAGAACAGCAGGCCCGCCAGCGCCAGATCCAGCAGCACGGCCACGTAGATTCCGCCCTCGAGACCGAGGCGCGGCAGCAGGAAGAACCCGGACGCGAACGAGCCGACGATCGCCCCCACGGTGTTGAGCGCGTACGCGTTGCCGACGTCGTGCCCGACGGTCTCGAGACTGCCCGTCACCACGCGCACCGTCAGCGGAAACACGCCGCCCATCAGCAAGGTCGCCGGCAACACCGTCAGGCAGGCGAGCG
>DATFXS010000373.1:0-4188 GCA_035315605.1 Polyangia bacterium | reverse complement strand
CCAGCTGATCGTCGCCCCGGCGGCGCCCGCCCCGACGAATTCCGGTTGACGGCAATTGGTGGGTGCCCCCTTTGCCTTGCGTGCCGAGGGACCGCACAATAATGTCTACCCGCGTCGTCGACTGACGGCGTCAAAATGATCAGCTACGTCGCAAAGAAGATCTTCGGGACGAAGAACGCCCGCGTGATCAAGGGGATGCGTCCGATCGTCGAGCACATCAACTCGCTCGAGGCCGGGCTCAAGGGCAAGTCGGACGCCGAGCTGCGGGCGATGACCGCCACGTTCCGGGGGCGGCTCGACCAGGGCGCCACGCTGGACGATCTTCTGCCCGAGGCGTTCGCCGTCTGTCGCGAGGCGGGCCGGCGCGTGCTGTCGATGCGCCACTTCGACGTTCAGCTGATGGGCGGCATGGTCCTTCACCGGGGCGGCATCGCCGAGATGAAGACCGGCGAGGGCAAGACGCTGGTCGCGACGCTGCCGGTCTACCTGAACGCCCTCGCCGGCAAGGGCGTCCACGTCATCACCGTCAACGACTACCTGGCCCGCCGCGACTCCGAGTGGATGGGCCGCATCTACAAGTTCCTCGGCATGACCGTCGGCATCGTCGTCCACGGTCTGTCCGATCAGGAACGCCAGGAGAGCTACAACTCGGACATCGCGTACGGCACGAACTCCGAGTTCGGGTTCGACTACCTGCGCGACAACATGAAGCTGTCGATCGAGAACTACGTGCAGCGCGACCTCAACTACGCGATCGTCGACGAGGTCGACTCGATCCTGATCGACGAGGCGCGCACGCCCCTCATCATCTCGGGGTCGGCGGAGCAGTCGGCGGATCTGTACCAGAAGGTCGACGGCATCATCCCGGGGCTGCGCAAGGACATCGACTACACCGTCGACGAGAAGGCGCACTCGGCGATGTTGACCGACGCCGGCATCGAGCGCGTCGAGCAGCGGCTGGGCGTCGGCAACCTCTACAACCCGGCCAACATCGAGTGGCTGCATCACGTGACGACGGCGCTGAAGGCGCACACGCTGTACAAGCGCGACGTCAACTACCTGGTCGACGAGGAAGGCAAGATCATCATCGTCGACGAGTTCACGGGCCGGAAGATGCCGGGTCGGCGCTGGTCGGACGGTCTGCACCAGGCGATCGAGGCCAAGGAAGGCGTCGAGGTCCAGGAAGAGAACCAGACGCTGGCGACCATCAGCTACCAGAACTACTTCCGCATCTACAAGAAGCTGTCGGGCATGACCGGCACCGCCGACACCGAGGCGGAGGAGTTCCACAAGATCTACAAGCTGGACGTCACCGTCGTCCCGACCAACAAGGACATGCAGCGCCAGGACGCCGACGACGTCGTCTACAAGAACGAGAAGGGCAAGTTCCGCGCCGTCGTCGACGAGATCGTGGACTGCCACACGCGCGGACAGCCGGTGCTGGTCGGCACCGTCAGCGTCGAGAAGTCCGAGGTCGTCGCGTCGTTGCTGCGCAAGAAGAACATTCCTCACAACGTGCTGAACGCCAAGCAGCACGAGAAGGAAGCGTTCATCGTCGCGCAGGCGGGCCGCAAGGGCGCCGTCACGATCTCGACCAACATGGCGGGCCGCGGGACGGACATCATCCTGGGCGGCAACGCCGAGTTCATGGCGCGCGCCGAGGTCGACCCGGAGAACGCCGGCAAGCCCGGCCACGAGCTGGAGCCCGACAAGGAAGAGCCGTTCAAGGCGGCGTTCGCGAAGTTCAAGGCCCAGTGCGATCCGGAGAAGGTGGAGGTGATCGACGCCGGCGGGCTGCACATCCTCGGCACGGAACGCCACGAATCGCGGCGCATCGACAACCAGCTGCGCGGCCGCGCCGGCCGCCAGGGCGACAAGGGGAGCTCGCGCTTCTACATGTCGCTGGAAGACGACCTGATGCGCATCTTCGCGTCGGAGCGGGTCGCGAAGATCATGGACTTCCTCGGCATGGAAGAGGACGTGCCGATCGAGCACGGCCTCATCAACCGGGCCATCGAGAACGCGCAGAAGAAGGTCGAAGGCCACAACTTCGACATCCGCAAGAACCTGCTCGAGTACGACGACGTCATGAACCAGCAGCGCAAGACGATCTATGCGCTGCGCCGCCAGGTCCTCGAGGGACGGTACGTGCCCGAGCCGACCGAGGACGAGAAGAAGAAAGGCAAGACGGCGGCGGACATGCCGGCTCCCAAGGAGTCGGGCAAGCACACAATCGAAAGTCTCGCCAAGACGGTCCGGCCGGTGCTGGCGCGGATGTGCGAGGACCTGACCGTGGCGCGCCAGCCCGATCCGGCCGCGCCCGACGGCTTCTCGATCGTGAAGATCGAGCTGCAGCCGGCGTTCCTGCGGTCCGCCATCTACCGCCAGTTCGGCGCCTACCCCGACCCGAAGGGCGTGCTGGAGGATCGGACCGCGACGCTGGACCGGCTGGCCGACGAGGTGGCCGCCTCGATGATCCAGCAGCGCGAGCGGCTGCTCGATCTGTGCGAGGAGATCCTGCAGGGGATCGTCGACGACACCTGCCCGCCCCACGCCCACGCCGAGGACTGGGACCTCGATGCGCTGCGCGCCGCCGGCAAGGAGCGTTTCAACTTCGAGCCCGACATCGACGAGTCGAAGCTGATGGAGCGCGAAACGCTCGTCGAGTCGCTCTGGGCCGACGTCGAGAAGATCATCGAGGCGCGCGAGGCGGAGTTCTCGCTGCCGGGGCTGCTCTACTACGAGCGCCGCTTCTACCTGCAGGAGATCGACGAACGCTGGATCGATCACCTGAAGGGGATGGAGGCGCTGCGCGAGGGGATCGGCCTGCGCGGCTACGGCCAGAAGGATCCGAAGCAGGAGTACAAGAAGGAAGGCTTCGTGATCTTCGGCGAGATGATGGGCCTCATCGGCCGCAACGTCTGCGAAAAGCTGTTCCACATCCAGGTGGTGCAGCAGGAGGGCGCGGCGCCCCAGCAGCAGGCGCAGCCGCAGCGGAAGGCGCGGCGCACGATCGAATCGGGCGGCGGCGCCGAGCCGCGCGCGGCCAGCGGCGACGGCAAACCGGCCCAGGACGAAGGCAAGCCGATGCGCCGCGATCAGCCCAAGGTCGGACGAAACGATCCCTGTCCCTGCGGAAGTGGTAAAAAATACAAGAAATGCCACGGCGCCGTAGCGGCCTGACCGATCGGACGTTGGGCACCGCTGCGGCCGGTTCGGCCGCCATCGTCCTTGCCGTCGCTGCAGCCGCCGGTTGTCAGGCGGGTCAGACCGACATCGGCTGCCAGATCACCCGCCAGATCGTCCTGCCCGACACGACGCCGCTGCCCCTCTTGTCCCAGATCCGGATCGATCGCCTGGGCGACGGCCTGGTCATCTTCGGCGCGGACGCCACCGCGGTTCGCTGGACCGTGATCGACGCCGCCGGCACCGTCGGCGCCGAGCAAGCCGTCGCGCTGCCGGCCGGGACGCTGCATGCGTACTACGCGGCCGCCGGCGCCACCGCCCCGGGCGACACGGTCATCGTGGGCGCTCTGGTCCCCGCCGCCAACGGCACCGACGCCGACCTGCGCTTTTTCGCCTCGCCGATCGACGATGGGACCGCCGCGGGCGTGCTCGGAACGCCGGTCGTCACCTTTGGCGGCGGCGCGGATCCGCGGAACGCGCTGCCGATGATCGCGATGGGCACCTCCGCGACTGCGATGTACGCCGGCGCCGCCTGGTTGGACCCAGCGTCTGGCCTTCCTTCGTACGCCTTCATCGACGGGCAGGCGCAGACCGTCGGCCAGACCGCCTTCGTCGAGAGCGAGGCGGCCTCCAGCTACAGCTGCCTCGGCTTCAGCCCCGGCAAGCAAGAGCTGACGATCAGCTACCAGAAGGGGCCGGTCGATCCCGTGACCGGACCGACCTGGCTGATCGCCGACGTGCAGGTCGGCGGCGTCGTCAGCCTCCTGAAGCTCAACGTCGCCCAGCCGAACGGGACGATGGGGTGCGCCCATTCGGTCCTCTACGACCCGATGACCACGGGGGCCTCCCCCGAGTACGCGATTGTCTGGCAGGATCCGTCAGGGAGCTGGCTGTCGGTCTATTACGGGGCGGCGACCGGGGTGGTGAAGAGCTTCCCGTTCGCGTCGTCGACCGACTTCGGTGGTCCGGATCTGCAGCCGCCGCTGGTCGGCGTGGCCGCTT
>DATFXS010000372.1:0-2498 GCA_035315605.1 Polyangia bacterium | reverse complement strand
ACGATCAGCGGGTTGATGAACTGGTAGCGCAGGTTCGACGGCGACGCCTTCCGCCACGCGATCAGCGGGCCGGCGCCCATCAGGAACAGCAGCGTCAGTCCGATCGGCACCATCCACAGGTTGAAGAACGGCGCGGACACGGTGATTCGCTCGTGGAACAGGGCGTCCGACAGCGTCGGGAACATCGTCGCGAACAGCATGAAGAACGCGGCGAACAGCAAGACCCAGTTGTTGACCAGGAACGCCGCCTCGCGCGACAGCCACGAGGCGAGGCGCGCCCGCGATCTCAGCTCCGGCATCCGGTAGATGACGAATCCGAAGCAGACGATCAGCAGCAGGGCCATGAAGATCGTGAAGATCCAGGCCAGCTTGGTGTCCTGGCCGAACGCGTGCACCGACTGCACGATCCCCGATCGGGTCATGAACGTGCCGAAGATCGTCAGGAAGAACGTCACGATCAGCAGCGTGACGTTCCAGATCTTCATCATCCCGCGCCGCTCCTGGATCATGATCGAGTGCAGGAATGCGGTCGCGGTCAGCCAGGGCAGAAAGCCCGCGTTCTCGACCGGGTCCCAGGCCCAGAAGCCGCCCCAGCCGAGCTCCTCGTACGCCCAAAGCATCCCCAGCGTCAGCCCCATCGACAGGAAGAACCAAGCGCCGAGCGTCCACTTGCGCACGGACGCGATCCAGGTGTCGTCCAGCTGACCCGAGATCAGCGCGCCCATCCCGAACGCGAACGGAATGCTCATGCCGACGAAGCCGGTGTAGAGCGACGGCGGGTGGGTCACCATGTACGCGTTCTGCAGCAACGGGTTCAGCCCTTTGCCTGTCGTCGGGATGTCCGTCAGGTAGGTGTCGAACGGGGTCTTGAAGAAGACGATGACGAACAGGAAGAAGTCCGCGATCGCCATCAGCACGGTGACCGTGTAGGGCAAGAGCTCTCGGTGGCGATTCCGGTTGGTGTAGACGGCGATCGCCGAGAACACCGAAAGCAGGAAGACCCACCACAGGATCGACCCGTCCAGCCCGCCCCAGTAGGCGGTGATCTGGTAGAAGAGCGGCGACGCCGCGTCCGAATAGTGGTGCACGTACTTGATCGAGTAGTCGTGCGACACGAACGCGTACAGCAGCGCGACCGACGACAGGCCGAGCACGGCGGCCAGCGCGTAGACGCCGGCGCGCCCGGACGCGATCAGCCGGCGATTGCCGCGCCGCGCCCCAACCAGCGACGCGACGCCCGCATAGGTGGCGACCACCAGTGCGATGAGCAGCGTGAGCGTTCCAAATGCGGCCATGGGGACCCTCCCAAAGGGTATAGACGGGGGCGGCCGGTGACAGCAGGCGGAACGGAGGTCCCGCCAGGAAAATTCCTCCCGGGTCCCCGGAAACCCGCGGTCAGGTTAGCACGAGGGACCGCGGCCTGCGCCGCCTCGGACGTGCCTCGCCCACCGCGTTGCCGCGCCCGCGCCGGACCACCGGATCGGACTCGGGGCCAATGGTCTCGATGATCTCGCGCCGCCCGCGGACCAGCCGTGACTGAGCCGCGGCCACGGAGGTGCCGAGCATCGTCGCCACCTCTTCCAGTTGATAGCCGAGCACGTCGTGCAGATAGACGACGCGCGCCTTCTTCGGGCCGAGGCCCCGAAGCGCGCGGTTGACCCGCTCGAGCGTCTCGTGGAGATCGGTCAGGCGTTCCGGTCCGAGATCTCCTTCGACGCGCCCGCGCTCGTCCGCCACGGCGTCGCCGTCATGCGCGATCACCCGGCGCTCGCGCGCCCGCGCGCGGATCGCGTCGACGGCCACGTTGCGGGCGATCACCGCAGCCCAGCCGCGCGGCGGACAATCGCCGCGAAACTTCCCACCGTCGAAGGTCGCCAGCACGTTCACCAACGAGCTCTGCACGAGATCCTCGTATTCGGGATCCGTGCTTCCCACGAGCCGCCGCACGACCGTGTCGATGGTCGACCGGACATTTTTTATTGTGTCGCGCACGGCTTCACGCCGTGGGCGTTTCTTCCGCGCTAACATGCCTGCCTGCCTCTTTGCGAGCCTGCTGGGGGGGCCGGTCCGCTGGGGGCGGGCCGCCGCTAAGAGAAAAGGCCGAGGGGTCTTTCCTTGGGAGAGATAAGTTTTTAAGGACTGCCAGCCAGCTCATGCGGCGCTGGGGGCACCGCAGAAGCCTTCGAACCGTTAGTACGTCGGGTATAGGCCTGAGAGATTAAAAAAGATGACCTGAAAAATAAATACAGGTTAACCCCTAGGATGGATTGGAAATTGTAGAGTCGAACGACGCGGCAATTTCAGGCAAAATTTCGCCCGAGGTCGGCGTTTTTTTGCCGGCAGCCGCTCAGCGGCCCGAGTCGGCGTCGCCGGCGGCCATTGGTTGCGCGGGGGCGGTCGCGCGCGCCAGCAATTTGGCGGCGCCGGCGCGCACGAATTCGGCCGGATCACTCCGGGCGGCCTCGGTCAGCGGTCCGACCAGCGGATCTAATTTCCGG
>DATFXS010000371.1:0-2026 GCA_035315605.1 Polyangia bacterium | reverse complement strand
GCGACCGCGATCCCGGTCGGCCCGGGCTGGGAGCCGCCGCCGCACCCGTTGCACTGGTACGCCGCCACGCCGTTACCGAGGTTCCCGGCCACCGGCGTCGGCGTGCCGCCCGCGACCGGCACCTTCCAGGCCGTGGTGTCGGTCGACCAGTAGACGTTCGTCGAGTCCACGGCCGCCCCGCCGGTCGTACCCCAGAATCGGGCCAGCGTCTTGGAGGCGCCGCCGTCGAGGGGCACGCGCGTCACCGCGCCGGGCGGGGGGCCCATCGCCAACTGATTGTCGTTGCACTGGCAGCCGCTCGCGATCGCGTAGATGTACGATTCGTCCGCCGCGATCGGGCCGGTGAAGCTGATCGGGAGCGGGAGCGTGCGCATCGACCCGCCGCCGACCGGGAAGACGTGCAACCAGGTCGCTCCGTTGTCCCAGGTCTCGAAGGCGACCATCGTTGTGTTGGCGACAAGATCGGTCGAGGTCGGGCTGTTGTAGCTGGTCATCTTGCCGACGATCTGCCCCACCTGACCGGCGCCGCCGATCATGGCGTCGCCGATCGCGTAGCTGGCGGTGTTGTTCGACATGAGAGACAGCAGGAAATAGACGTTCGGACCGCTGACCGCCAGCGAGGCCCCTGGGTTTGCACCGCCGTTTGCGACCTGGATGCCGGCGTTGGCCAGCAACGTGGACAGGGCGCTCCAAGCCATGAGGACCGTGGGCGTGCCGCCGGTCAGCGGCTGCTGCACGAGATCGAAGCATTGCCCGGCCGGGCATCCGGAGCCTCCGCCCGGAATGGCGGCGAAATAGTAGACGTTGGCGTCGTCGACCACGAACGTCGTTCGCCCGGTGTTGAGGCTCGCCCCATCGCTGACGAGCACGGTCCCCGCGGTGCCGGCCGCCGCCGACAGCGGCAGCCTGTAGACCACGTTGGACTGATTGTTCCCGCTCCAGAAGACCGTCGTCGCGTTGGTCTTCACCAGCGCCGACGACCCGGTCTGGGCGATCCGGACCGCCGCCGGGCCGCAGGACGAATCGAGGCACGGCGCGCCGACGGGGCAGACAGTGCCGCACCCGCCGCAGTTGAGGCCATCGGTCGTCGTGTCGGTCTCGCAGGTGTTCTGCGAAGACGGGTTGACGCAGCTGGCATACCCCTCGGCGCACATATAAGGACCGGTGAACCCACTCTTGCACCCGGCCGCCAGCGCCAGCGTTGCGCCCACGAGCGCGCCCGCAGACCGGCCAACGAGACCCTCCACGAAGGCTCCGCGCATTACGCTCCCTCCTATCATGCCGTAACCAGGCCCCCTGACGCGACGTATTTCGAATGTCATGAAGGCCCGATCGGTCGTGCTGCTCGCCGCCGCATTCGTCTGCCTGGCGGCTGGATGCTCGTCGACCGCGCGGGGCGCGCCAGCTCCCTGGCGCCGCGCGGTCCTGGTCGAGCTCTACACGTCGCAGGGGTGCAGCTCGTGTCCTCCCGCGGATGCGTTCGTGCGCGAGCTTCCGGCCCTCGGATTCGGCCGGGACAGGGTGATTCCACTGACCTTCCACGTCGACTACTGGGACCGCCTGGGCTGGAAGGATCCGTTCGCGAGCGGCGCGTTCACCGAGCGCCAGCAGTGGTACGCCCGTTCGCCGAACCTGCGCTCCCCGGACGGGGCGGCCGGGCTGGACGGGCTCTACACGCCCCAGATGATCGTCGATGGCACGGTCCAGTTCTCGGGCCAGCGCCGCCAGACGGCGCTGCGGGAGATGGAACGCGCGGGCGGGCGTCCGCCGCCGCTCGATCTGGAGGTCCGCGCGACCGTCAAGGGATCGACGATCGACCTGACCGTCGGCAGCTCCCGGGCCGAAGGCACGGGGCGCGATCGGGACTGGCGGATCGTCGCGGCGCTGGCGGCGCGCACGGCGCGAACCGCGGTCGGGCGGGGCGAAAACGCGGGCGAGACGCTGAACGAGGTGGCGGTCGTCCGGGCGCTCTCCGACAGGGTTCCGCTGCCGCCGCCGCGGACCCCCGCGCGCCTCCAGCTCTCCC
>DATFXS010000370.1:0-8736 GCA_035315605.1 Polyangia bacterium | reverse complement strand
GCGACGCGCACGGCGCTCGCGGCGCGGCTCGGGCTGTCGGAAGAGCAGCTCGAGAGCGTGCTCGCGCTGATCGCCAGCCGGATGGAAGCCAGCGTCGAACGCCTCCTGAAGTAAGCGTCCCAGCGTCCCCCAAGTTCAATGTCGACCGCGAAGCCGGGCTGCCCGAGCGACGATACCTTCACCCGTCTGGTCGAGGGGCTGCTCCCCGAGGCGGAGGTGCGGGCGCTGGAGGCCCACTGCGACGGCTGCCTCAGCTGCGCGCACCTCCTGGCCGAGCTGGCGCGATCGATCGCGCCGTCGGGCGGCGGAGGCGGCGGGCTGCTCGGCGAGCGCTATCGCTTGCTCGAACCGCTGGGCGCGGGCGGAATGGGCGTCGTCTACGCGGCGTTCGACACCAAGCTTTCGCGCAAGGTCGCGGTCAAGCGGCTGCGCGAGACCGGTCTCGGTACGCCCGCGGAGAAACGGCGCGGTCGCTTCCTGCGTGAGGCGCAGCTGCTCGCGTCGCTGTCGCATCCGAACGTGCTGACCGTTCACGACGTCGGCGGCGCGGATCGCGAGCTGTACGTCGTCATGGAGCTGGTCGACGGCGCGCCGGTGTCGCGCTGGCTGACCGAGAAGCGGCCCGGCTGGCGCGCGGTCATCGACGTCTTCATGCAGGCGGGCCGCGGGCTGGTGGCGGCCCACCAGCTGGGGATCGTTCACCGCGACATCAAGCCCGACAACATCCTGGTCGCGAACAACGGCCGGGTGCTGGTGGGCGACTTCGGGCTGGCGGGGCTGGCGGGAAACCTGACCCCGATCGCCGACGCGTCGCCGTCGCCCTCGCCGGTGGCAGGCGAGCTGACGCAGACCGGGGCGGTGCTGGGAACGCCGGCGTACATGTCGCCCGAGCAGCACGACGGCAAGACCGGCGACGCGCTGTCGGATCAGTTCTCGTTCGCGGTTTCGCTGTACGAAGCGCTGCACGGGCGGCGGCCCTTCGCGGGTCTCAGCGCGAGCGAGATCGCGGCCGCGACGCGGGCCGGACCTCTGGCGCCCGCGGGCGACGGCGTCCCGCGCGCGATCGATCGGGTGCTGTCGGTGGCGCTGGCGCCGGAGCCGAGCCGCCGGTACGCGTCGATGGAGGATCTGCTCGCCGCGCTCGAGCGGGCGCGCGCCGGTCGGCCGATCGTCGCCGCGGTCGCCGTTGCGCTGGTGCTGCTCGCCGGCGGCGCCGTCGGGGCGCGCGCCTGGATGCACCACGCCGCGCCGACAGCCGCGAGCACGCCGCCCATCGCGGCGCTCCCCGCGCCGGCACCACCGGCCCCGCCCAAATCGGCTGCGCCGCCGGAAATCGCCGCGGCGGCCGCCGCGCGCGACGGCCAGCAGACAGCCGCCGCGCCGAGATCGGGCGGCGGCGCGACCAAGCACCGCCGCCAGATCGCGCAGCTTTCGGGCGATCCGAAAACGAACCTCGATCGGGCCGACGCGCTCGCCGACAAGCGCGACGGCGCCGGCTGCCTGGCGATCCTGGACCAGATGCACGACGTCCCCGCCGAGATGGCCGCGCGCGCCCGGGAGATCCGCGGCGATTGCGAGATGCTGGCCGGCCACTGCGACGAGGGCCGCAAGATCCTTCAACCGATGTACGACAACGATCGGCGCCTCAGCCCCAACACCGCCGAGGGCCTGCTGGGGGCACGCGTCGCGAAGATGTGCCCGGTCCACCTGTTGCCGACGGTCAAGAAGCGCGTCACCGCCGTCTACATACAGGCGATCGAGGCGGGCCAGATGGTCGGCGAGCAGTCGCGCTGGTGCGGCGCGCTCGAGCGCGCGTTGCTGGCCGACACGCAGTCGGCCGAGGTGCAAAGTTGTCTCGAGCCCACCCGCGACCCGAAAAGTTGCGCGGGCCTGACGCTGTCCCTGGAACAGGGCTATGAACGCCTGGCGGACTGCTTTCTGCGCGACAAGAACTGCCGCGAAGGCACGCGCCTCGACGTCATGCACAGCCAGATAGAATCGGGGGCCGTCGACCCCAACAGCAGCCGTTACACCCGGAACTATTGCCGGCCCGGCCGCACGCTCGAGGTCTACCCCTACTGCACGTCGGCCGCCGAAGAACCCGAGCGCAAATGCCTGGAGCACCTCGAGGCCGCGCGGAGCGCCGGTGAGGCGCTGGTCAGGCCCCTGTTCCCGCGGTGAGGCCGTTCCGACTGACGTTCGACGTCGCGGTCGACGATCTGCGCCGGGCGCGCGCGTTTTACGGCCGGCTGTTCCAGGTCACGGCGAAGGGCCGGACGATCCGGATCGGTCGCAACGCCGTCCTCGCGCTGATCGACGAAACGCGGGCCGCTCTTGCTCCTGACCCGTTTTATGATCGGGGGCGGACGCCGCGTCTCGAGTGGCGCGTCGACGACGTCTCCGAATGGATCGCGCGCGCCGTCGCCGCCGGCGCGACCATCCGCTGCCAGCTGACGCCCGGACCCGACGGCGTGCTTCGCGACGCCACGAATAACGAGGCGACGATCGAATACGCGCACGTCATCGACCCGTTCGGACACCTCTGGGCGTTCGCGCGCGAGCCTCCGGGCCGCGTCACAGATTGAGATCGAAGCCCGCCGCCGCCGCGCGCTTGCGCGCCTCGGCCGTGCGCGCGGTGGGACCCCACGCCATCCCGGCGATGATCGCCGCCGCCAGCGAACCGAGCGGCATCAGCACGCCCAGCAGCGACAGGAAGCCGCCCATCGCCGTCCGCGCCGCCCAGGCGCCCGTGGCGAGCCCGCTCAGCGACACCAGCACGATCCCGCCCAGCAGCGCGCGCAGTCGCTGGCTGTAGATGCGCGAGCCGAGAAACACCAGCGCCGCGCCCAGGCCGAGCAGCGCCCACGGAACGTACTCGTACAGACCCGTCAGCCAGACGGCCGACCAGAGCTGCAACGCCCCGATCAGGTCGAACGCGCCGGCCATCGCGACCGCGACGGCCGCCGCAGTGACGATGCCCTGGCGGCGGGTGTTGGCGAGCTCGCGGTCGAGAATCTCTGCGGCCGATGGGGTCGTGGTCATGCGAGGGTCCTTTCTTCTATCAAGACGGCCTGCCGGTCGGCGCGTCGCGTCCCGACGCCGGGCCTCCGGATCCCACGATTTTTCGTCGCGGGTGCCCCCACGTTGCCGGCGGTCGGACATTCACGAAGGAGGCCCCTGGCCACCCGTACATCTTAGGAGGTCCGCATGCTCAGCCGGTCGCTTGGTCGTTGGCCGCTCCTCACGTTCCTGACGCTGGGCGTGGCCGCCTGCGCGGGCAATAGCGATGTCCCGCCCACGACCGGAACTGGCGGAAATCAAAGCGGAAGTGCAGGGACGGGCGGCAGCGGCAGCGGCGGCACGGGAAGCGGCGTCGCCGGCACACAAGGCTCCGGGGGCAGCGGGGTTGGCGGAAACGCCAGCGGGACGGGGGGATCCGCGAGCGGAACGGGGGGCAGCGGCGCCGGCACCGGGGGCTCGTCGGCCGGCACCGGCGGATCCGCGACCGGGACGGGCGGATCGGCAGGCGGCGCGGCGGGACGCGGCGGCACGACCGGCGCCGCCGGAGCGGCTGGCCGCGGCGGCACGACGGGAACGGCGGGAACAGGCGGCGCGGCCGGACGCGGCGGCACGACCGGAACGGCGGGGACGACCGGCACGGCGGGGACGACCGGCTCGGGCGGCGCGCTCGTCTGGCCGAACGCCACCAGCAGCGCGAACTCGGACGACTGGCTGGTCCAGAACCACGACAAGATCACGCAGCTGCAGCCGCGCGTGCTGGCGATGGACATCGGCAACACGACGAACGCGATGACGCTGATCCAGCGGCACATCGACGGCCTCGCCAACGCGACCAGCTTCCACAAGTACGGTAACGCCAGCGCGCAGCCAATGCTGGTCTACCAGCTGGTGAAGATCGTCAACGGCGGAAGCGGGCCCAACTACACGACCTGGAATTCGCAGGCGTTCGCCGACTCGAACATCCAGATCAAGGATCCGAAGGATCCGACCGGGCCGAACCTGACGCTCTGCCAGCTGTTCGAGAAGGGCGTCATCAACGAGGTCTGGTGCATGGCGACGCAGAACCAGACCAAGTGCGGCGAGACGCAGGAGACGAAGGTCTCGTACACGAACGCCGACCCGCCTGTGAAGGTGAACCCGATCAGGATCGTCAGCGCGTCGAACGGCGACAACATCACCAGCCTCGGGTGCAAGGTGTCGACGCGCATCATCGACTTCAACACGTCGCGCGGCGTCGGCTGCCACCAGCACGCGATGGGGCACGGCTGGGAGCGCTACATGGACGCGAACGCGTTGCCCCTCCTGAAGAAACAGGCGGCGCGCTTCCTGAACTGGGACCTCAACACGCGCGTCATGGCGCCGTTCTCGAACTTCTACAGCGCGTGCAACAGCAACGGCACGACGCTGAGCGACTGCATGGTCTGGCAGTCGAACATCCACATGGTGTCAGGCGCCAGCGCATCCAAGGCGTTCGACATCGCGGACATGTCGGGCGGCTGCGGCAACGCCCACTTCTACCCGAACACCGTCGGCACGTACTCGTACGATCTGAACACGCCCGATCCGATGGTGCTGTCGTCGTGCGAGCACTACGGCATGCACGACGGAACGGGCGGCAAGGACATGACGACGCCGTTCACGAACGCGATGACCGACTCGCTCGCGAAGACGCAGCAGACCGGTCCCTGCACGGCCGGCTCGCCCTACTGCTCGACCGACGACGACTGTGGCGGCCACGGGACGTCGTACCTCTACCAGAGCTTCCCGAACTACGGCACCAGCGCCACCAACGACGACGGCACACCGATGCACAACTGGTGGCCTTATTTGTTTTACTAGGAGGGGAAAGGGTGGGGGCCCCCACCCTCCCCTCCTGACCTCCCGCGACGGGCTCCGGCGGGCAGAGCCCGCCTGCGCCCACACGATCTACTAAACGTAGACCGTCGCCGCCCCGCATTAGAATGACGCCGTGGCACGCCTCGGGGTCGCCCTTTGCCTGATCGTCGCCGCGTGTTCGAGCACACGCGCGGCGCCGCCCGACGCGGCGGCGACCGACGCCGCCCCCGACCTCTACATCGACATCCCGGCCGGTGAGTTCGGCGTGCTGCTGTTCTCGCGGACGACCGGGTATCGCCACGACTCGATCCCCGCCGCGATCGCGGCGCTGACCGAGCTCGGCCCCGCCAACGGTTACGTCGCGGTGTCGACCGAGGATCCGGCCGCGTTCAACGCAGACACGCTGGGGCGCTTCCGCGTCGTGGTCTTTTTGATGACGACCGGCGACCCGGTGGACGACGCCGGCCAGGCCGCCTTCGAGGCCTGGATCGGGGCGGGCGGCAACTGGGTCGGCGTGCACTCCGCGGCTGATACCGAATACAACTGGCCGTTCTACGGCGCGCTGCTCGGCGCGTACTTCAAGCAGCACCCGGCGATCCAGTGGGCGACGGTCAACATCGAAGTGCCGGACCACCCCGCGACCATCGGCCTGCCGGCGCCGTGGATGCGCACCGACGAGTGGTACGACTTCCAGACCAACCCGCGCGACGTCGCGACGGTTCTCGTCACGATCGACGAAACGACCTACACGGGCGGCACGATGGGCGCGGACCACCCGCTCGTCTGGGCCCACCCGACGACGGGCGGCGGGCGCGCGATCTACACCGAGATGGGACACACGACGGAGAGCTGGGCCGACCCGCTCTTCCGCCAGCACGTCGTCGGCGCCATCCGCTGGGCCGCCGGCTTCTGACTCGGCCGCGCGACGGTCGCGTCGTGATGTGACCCGCCGGCACGTGGCAAACGTCACGCGCACGCACACGCGACCGACGCTGCCGTGTGGAATCTGGACAGATTGTGTGGAGCGCCTGACACGACCACGGTCGAAATGCCGCGGCGCCTTGCCGCCGGCTCCCGCTTCGGCTGGTCCTTGCCGGTGGTCCCCCCTTTGCAAATACGTCTGTCCCGACCGAGCAAACCCTCGCAACGAGGCCCTCCGATGAGGCAGAACACATCACACGTTCGTGGCATTCGGGCAGCGCTGGCGGCAGCCGGCTCGAGCATCCATCCGGCGCTCACCCCCGGCTCGGCTCTCTGGTTCTGGGCGCTCGCGGCGGCGCTGCTGCTCGGCGCGCTGAGCGGCCGCGGCGCGGCGGTGCGGTCGTGACCGCCGTGCTCGACCTGCGGCGCGAGGCGCGGCAGACGCCGGTCGCGCTCGACGTGACGCTGACGCTCGACGACGAGGCGCGGCGGATCGCAGTCGCCGAATGGACGGGGCGCATGGTCGACGAGCAGGCCGCCTCTCGTCTGTTCGCGGGCCTGCTGCCGCAGATGATGCGGGCCGGCGTCGACGCGCAGTTTCAGGCGGCCACGGCCGACGCGGTGGTCGACGAGCTCCGTCACGCGCGGCTGTGCGCGGCGATCGTTCAGGCGCTGGGCGGCGAGGCGCGCGCGTCGCTGACGGGATCGGAAGACGTTCCGCGCCACGATGGCGTCGGCGCGGTCGAAGGCCTGCTGCGAAACGTCCTCGACGTGTCGTGCCTGGAGGAGACCGTCGACGTCGCCGTGCTGGAGAACCGCTACCGACGCGCGCGCGAGTCCACCTTCCGGCGCGTCATCGCCGAGATCCTGGACGACGAGATCAACCACTCGCGGCTCGGCTGGCGCCTGCTGCAACATCTCGAGCCGCGCATCGACGCGCGCATGCGCGAGCGGCTGGGCGCGTATCTGATTCCCGGGTTCGCCCGGCTGTTCGAACGCCACGCGGCGACGACGAGGGATCTGCTGGTCGAGGTCGTCAACGAGGTGATCGTCCCGCGCCTGGAGGCGTTCGAGCTGCCGGCGCGCGAGGCGCTGCAAGCGGCGCTCGCCCCGCCCGCGGACGACGCCGCCATCTGGGCCGCGACGGACTAGCCGCTCCCGCGCGCAGCGCGGGTTTGCGGCTACCTGAAAAAACAATAGGCGCACACCGCGCCTGCGGCGCGGAGCGCCTAGCCGGTCACTTCCCGCGCCAGTCCGCCTCCGTGCACCAGGATGGCTTGAACGGCCACGGCTCGAGCCTCGCCTCGACCCTCGTGATCACGCCGGGGTGCAGGTCGACCTCCTGCTTGAATGTCTGGTAGCGGCAGTCGCCGGGAATCTCGATCCGGTGCTTGCCGTGTCGGATCCCGCCGTATACCGTGACGGGCGTCTTGACCGGCTCATTGTGATTGGCGACGTCCTTGAGGGGAGAACCATCGAGCATCACCGATAGGCCGGTCGGGGCACTCGCGATTTCGAGGCGCAAGTCGGTGATCGGCCCGAGCTCGACGTCCAGCGAGGTGATCTGACCGGCCTGCAGGACGACGCGGGCGGCGTGCGACTTGAAACCATCGGCGGTCACGGAGACGTCATACGTTCCCGGCTGCCGGTGCACGGTCATCGGCAGGCTCCAGGTCACCTCCCAGCCGTCGAGGTCGTGATCCCACTTGGCGTCGTCCGGCCACTTCGTCGTCGCCGACATGCCGTCGATCTCCACGGCTGCCCCCGCAGGTTTGGTCTTGATCCGAAGGGTGCCGCGGGCGGCCATCGCCCGGTGAATACCCCACGCGGCTGCGCCGACGCCCACCAGCGCCACGAGCACGATCAGGCGCGTCACGCCGGGACGCCGGGGTTTCCCTGAAGACTGCGCGCCGGCCCGCGCGTTCTGATCCGCGACCAGGCGGGGATCTTTCGCGAAAAGGGGTCGGCCGGCGTCCATCGCTACGACTTATACCGAGGATCGACGGGGCGCGGCCCGCCAGGTCGCGTCAGGACGGCTGTAAGGTGACGTCCCACCACTGGATCGCCACGGCCGCGCGCGCGACCCGCCTGCCGAAACTTCGTCCGATCCGGCGTGGGTGAGGCTCCTGCGCGCGGCCCGTCACGCGGCGACCCTTGTTCGCCCCCGCGCATCCCCTCTATGATCGCCGGCGTGAGGGACGGTGCCCGTGCGAGGTTCTGGGCCGGTCTCGGCGGCGTGCGCCGCACCGATCTGACCCGACTGCCTGGATGGGAAGCGCGGCTGGACGCGGCGCTGGACGAACCGCCACGCACCTGGCGCGGCGAGTGGTTGTCGCGCGAGGAGTTCGCCGGTGAGCTGGCCGCGCGCCTGAACGACGACGACGAGAACGCCGGCCGCTGGTGGGATCACCTGCGCCCGAGCGATCTGTATCTGGCGTGCGCGTGCGCGCGCGGCGTCGGCGGCGCGCTGGAACGGTTCGAGCGCCTGTACGGCGACGAGATCGCGCGCACCGCGCAGCGCTTTGAACGTCCGGGCCTGCCCGCGGACGATCTGATCCAGCTGCTGCGGGCGAAGCTGTTCACGATGCCGGCCGCCGGCGACCACGCGCGCGCGCCGGATCGGCCGCGCATCGCGATGTACACGGGACAGGGTTTTCTGCAGAACTGGCTGCGCGTCACGACGACGCGAACGTTCATCGACTGCGGCCGCTGCCATCCCGAGGCGCCCGAGGTTCCGATCCGCAGCGAGCTGGTGGCCGTGCTGCCGGAACCGAAAGGCGATCCCGAGCTGGCGCTGCTCAAGCGCGAGCACGTGACGCATTTCAAGGCGTCGTTCGCCGAGGCGGTCGGGGCGCTGGACAGCGCGGACCGGCTGCTGCTGCGGCAGCACCTGGTCGAGCGGCTGACGATCGATCAGATCGGCGCGCTCTATCACCTGCACCGCGCGACCGCGGCCCG
>DATFXS010000369.1:0-6717 GCA_035315605.1 Polyangia bacterium | reverse complement strand
GCCTCAGGTGGGATCCCGTCGGCGAGGACGCCGGGCCGAACGTCGAGGGCCAACGCCAGGGCGCGCAGCGTCTTGAGGGTGACCTCTCGATCGCCGCGCTCGATCGCAGACAGGTTCGGGCGCGGTATCCGGGCGGCACGGCCCAGTTCGGCTTGCGTCATCCCGCGCGCGAGGCGCCAGGCCAGGACCGTTTCCCCGAAGGGCTGCATGAATGTAGTAAATATACTACTATTCCGTGCTTGGGGCGCGGTCCGGCTTCGGGGTCGCGAGGGGAGCGGCCGCGGCCACCGAACAGCACGCGGGCATAGATCGGGCTTTGAATTCTTCGCCGCGCCCGACTATTCTCCACGCGCGCTATGGCCACCGTCGACGTTCCGCTAGAAAGAGTCCGCTTCGGTCAGACCAAACGCCGCGATCTCTGGTGGGCGATGCCGCTGACGACGTTCATCGTCTTTTCGTCGTTCGTCGTCTATGTCACCTGGGCGCTGCTGCAGGGCGAGCACTACCATTACGGGAATTACCTCTCGCCGCTCTATTCACCGGAGCTGTTCGGCAATTCGCCGCACGCGATCTTCGGCCCCTGGCGCTGGAAGTGGCCGATCCCGTTCGTCGGCTACTCGCCGGCGATGCTGATCCTGGTCTTCCCGCTGGCGTTCCGGATGACCTGCTACTACTACCGCGGCGCTTACTACAAGGCGTTCTGGGGCGACCCGCCCAACTGCACGGTCGGCGAGCCGCGCAACGAGTATCGGGGCGAGGCGAAGTGGCCGCTGCTCATCCAGAACCTGCACCGTTACGCGCTCTACTTCGCGCTCCTGTTCATCGTCCTTCTGTCGATCGACGTCGTGCAGGGCTTCCGTTTCAACGATCCGAAGACCGGGCACGCGACATTCGGCATCGGCATCGGTTCGCTGGTGCTGCTGATCAACGTCGTGCTGATCGGCGGGTATACCCTCGGCTGCCACTCATTCCGGCATCTGGTCGGCGGCGTGCTCGACACGCTGTCGCGCGCCCCGACGCGCAAGAAAGCCTACGACTGCGTCAGCTGCCTGAACCGGCACCACCCCAAGTGGGCGTGGTTCAGTCTGGTTTTCGTCGGGTTTACCGACGTCTATATCCGCCTCTGCGCAATGGGCGTCATCCGCGACCTGAGGATCATCTGATGGCGGCCGGCGAAACGAATCTGCAGACTCACGAGCACGACGTCATCGTCATCGGCGCCGGCGGCGCCGGATTGCGCGCGGCCATCGAGGCGTCGGCGGCGGGCGTGTCGGTCGGTCTCATCTGCAAGTCGCTGCTCGGCAAGGCGCACACGGTCATGGCCGAGGGCGGCGTGGCCGCGGCGATGGGCCACGTGGACGACCGCGACAGCTGGAAGGTCCACTTCGCGGACACGATGCGCGGCGGCCAGTACCTGAACAACTGGCGCATGGCCGAGCTGCACGCCAAGGAGGCGCCGGCGCGCGTGCGCGAGCTGGAGGCGTGGGGCGCCGTCTTCGACCGCACCAAGGACGGGCGCATCCTGCAGCGCAACTTCGGCGGCCACCGCTACCCGCGGCTCGCCCACGTCGGCGACCGCACGGGCCTGGAGATGATCCGGACGCTGCAGGACCACGGCGTCCACCAGGGCTTCAAGGTGTACATGGAGCACACGATCTCCAAGATCTTCGTCGACGCGGGGCGCGTCGCCGGGGCGCTCGGGTACGACCGCGAGAAGGGCTATCTGCGCCTGTTCAAGGCCAAGGCGATCGTGCTGGCGACCGGCGGCGTCGGCCGCGCCTTCAAGATCACCAGCAACAGCTGGGAGTACACGGGCGACGGGCACGCGCTGGCCTACGACGCGGGCGCCGATCTGATGGACATGGAGTTCGTGCAGTTCCACCCGACCGGCATGGTCTGGCCGCCGTCGGTGAAGGGGATCCTGGTGACCGAGGGCGTGCGCGGCGAGGGCGGCGTCCTGCGCAACAAGGACGGGAAGCGCTTCATGTTCGACGACATCCCGGAGAACTACAAAGCGCAGACCGCCGACAGCGAGGAAGAGGGGTGGAAGTACACCCAGGGCGACAAGAACTCGCGCCGCCCGCCCGAGCTGCTGACGCGCGACCACGTGGCGCGCAAGATCATGAAGGAAGTGCGCGAGGGGCGGGGCAGCCCGCACGGTGGCGTCTTCCTGGACATCGCGTGGATCAAGTCGCGCGTGCCCGGCGGCGCCGAGCACATCAAGAAGAAGCTGCCCAGCATGTACCACCAGTTCAAGCAGCTGGCCGACATCGACATCACCGAGGTGCCGATGGAGATCGGGCCGACGACCCACTACATCATGGGCGGCATTCGCGTCGACGGCGACACCCAGATGGCGACGGTGCCGGGGCTGTTCGCGGCGGGCGAATGCGCGGCGGGGCTGCACGGCGCGAACCGCCTGGGCGGCAACTCGCTGTCCGACCTCCTGGTGTTCGGCAAGCGCGCCGGCGAGCACGCCGCCAAGTTCGCCAAGGATCGCGGGGCGGTCTCCGTCGACGAATCGCAGATCGCGGCGGCGTCGCGGGCGGCGCTGGCGCCGTTCGAGCGGGGCGCGGGGACGGCCGACGCCGAAGGACCCTACAAGATCCAGTACGAGCTGCAGGATCTGATGCAGGCCAACGTCGGCATCGTCCGCAACGACGCCGACATGAAGAAGGCGCTGGACGGCATCCAGGGGCTGAAGACACGCGCGGCCAAGGTCGCGGTCGGCGGGAACCGTGAGTACAACCCGGGCTGGCACACGGCGCTGGACCTGTCGAACCTGCTGACGTGCGCGGAGGTGATCGCGATGTGCGCCCTCGAGCGTAAAGAGAGCCGCGGCGGCCACTTCCGCGAGGATCACCCGGCCAAGGACCCCGCGTTCGAGAAGTTCAACCTGGTCGTTCGCAAGGGCGCGGGCGGGCGGCCCGAGCTGCGCCGCGAGACGATCCCGGCGATGCGCGACGACCTGAAGCAGGTCGTCGAGGAGAACAAGTAGATGGCATCCACGGCGACGTTCCGCATCTGGCGCGGCGAGCACGGCAAGGGCGCCTTCAAGGATTACGACACCAAGGTCGACGAGGGCATGGTCGTTCTGGACGCCGTCCACCAGATCCAGGCCGACCAGGCCAACGATCTGGCGGTGCGGTGGAACTGCAAGGCGGGGAAGTGCGGGTCGTGCTCGGCGGAGATCAACGGCATGCCGAAGCTGATGTGCATGACGCGGCTGTCGGACCTGGATCTCAATCAGCCGGTGACCGTGCAGCCGATGCACACGTTCCCGTCGATCCGCGACCTGGTGACGGACGTTTCGTGGAACTTCCGGGTCAAGCAGGAGATCAAGCCGTTCAAGCCGCGCCCCCCGGACGCGGAGGACGGCACCTGGCGCATGCAGCAGGAGGACATCGAGCGCGTGCAGGAGTTCCGCAAGTGCATCGAGTGCTTCCTGTGCCAGGACGTTTGCCACGTGCTGCGCGATCACCACAAGCACGACGAGTTCATCGGCCCGCGCTTTCTGGTGCACACGGCGGCGCTGGAGATGCACCCGCTGGACACGGAAGACCGCGTGCCCGAGCTGCGCAAGGCCTACGGCGTCGGCTACTGCAACATCACCAAGTGCTGCACCAAGGTCTGTCCGGAGAGCATCACCATCACCGACAACGCCATCATCCCGCTCAAGGAGCGGGTGGTCGACCGCTACTACGACCCGATCAAGCGGCTGTTCAACATCGGTAAGAAATAACCGGACGCCGGGCGGGAGGAGGGGTCGTGGGGCTGATGACGGAGCTCTTCATCTCGACGCCCGAGCGCGCGGCGACCTACGCAGGGGATGCGAGAGCGCAGTTCGAGCGCGTGCAGCTCGGCGGCCTGACGAATCTGGAGTTCGAGACGCTGTGGGCGATCCTGGCGGGCGAGGCCTGGGATCCGGACAAGCACGCGCTGCGCGAGGTGACCTCGACGGATTCACAGTGGGTGTTCGAATTTCCGGCGCCCTACCTGGCAATCATTCGGTCGCTCTCAGAGGAAGCAAAGAAGTCCGCCGCCGTGGCGTGGGCCGACACCGAGGAGCTGGCCGGGTCGTCGCCGGCCGAGCTGTCAGCGGTCATCGATCAGCTTGTCGCGGCAAGCCAGTCGGCGGCGAACGCGGGGCAGCGCCTGTTCGTCTGGGTTTCGCTGTGACCTTTCACAGCTTGATCGGGCCGCCCGGATCGTCGCGGCCGAGCTTGCGACGGAGCGCGTCCGGATCGGCCTGCGGCGGCGTGACCGTCGCGGTCAGCTTCAGCCACGTGCCCTCGCCGGCGCCGTCGGGCAGCAGGGCGGCTGGCACGGTGAACGCGTCGTCGCCGAGCATCAGGCGCGCGCGGCCGTTCTCGACGGCGTCGACGAAGACGCCTGTCGTCTTGGTGGGCGGGGCGGTCGGCTTGGGCGTCATCGCGCGGACAGTATGTCCCGCTTCCCGCGCGCCGTCGTGATCTCCAGACGGGCGCCGTCTGTCTCGAGCGTCACCGTGCCGTCGCGATCCGTCCGGTAGACGCGGGCGCGCTGGTTTTGCAGCCGCGCGATCGCCTCGGGCGTCGGGTGGCCGTACTCGTTCGGCTGGCCGACCGATATCACGGCGATCATGGGGGCCACCGCGCTCAGGAACGGCGCCGTCGAGGAGTAACGGCCGCCGTGGTGCGCGACCTTCAGGACCTGCGCCGGAAGCCGCGCGCCGGCCGAGAGCAGCCACCGCTCCGTCTGCGGCTCGGCGTCCGCGGCGAACAGCACGCCGATGTTCCGGTAGTCGAGCCGCGCCACAACACTGTTGGCGTTCACGTCCGAGCGCGAATGTCGGATCGGCGGATCCGGCGGCCCGAGCATCGTCAGGATCGCGCCGCCGCCGAGGTCGATCGTCCGGCCGCTCGTGGCCGTGCGAACGATGACGTGTCTCTCGGCCAGCGCCTCGAGCAGATGTTCGTAAGCCTGGCTCCGATGCTCGAACGGCGCGTCCATGAACAGCCGGACCGGGACCGAGCGAACCACCTCTGCGATCCCGCCCAGGTGGTCTTCGTGCCGATGCGTCAGCAGCACGAGATCGATCTGCCCCACCTGGCGGGCACGCAGAAGCGCCGTCAGCGTCGGCCCGGCCTCCCGTGGCCCGCCGTCGATCAGCACCACCTTGCCCGTCGGTCCCGTCACGAGCGCCCCGTCCCCCTGACCGACGTCCACGAAGTCGATCCGCAGGACAGGGGCGTGGCCCGCCGCGGCCGCGGGTGGCGACGGCGCCGCTGCCGGCGTGGCGCAGGTCGCTGCAGCCAGCAGCAGCCCGGCCAGAAACCGGCGTCGAAGCGGCCTCACGCCCCCACGCTACGGTCGCCAGCCAGCCGAGCACAAGAAAACCGATCGTTCTCACGCTGCTGTTTCGGCCGCGGCGCGACGAAGGTGCGTCGCGGGATGCAAAAAATCCGCGGTGCCCGTGACAACAGAAGGGTGCCAAATCAAGATGGCACCCGACGTGCACCGAGATAATCGATGGCACTGACGTGGGATGACCTTCGCATCCGCCGGACGCCGTGCATGC
Source organism: Polyangia bacterium (assembly GCA_035315605.1). Classification (GTDB taxonomy): domain Bacteria; phylum Myxococcota_A; class Polyangia; order Fen-1088; family Fen-1088; genus JADGRB01. The sequence continues at coordinate 1,157 of DATFXS010000369.1, read as the reverse complement.
GGTGCCGGTGGACGGGGCCGATCGCGGGTCCGCTTTCGCCGGCCGGGCGCGCGCGGGTTGCCCCCGCTGTCACCGGTCATCTGAACGCGGAAGTCTTTCGGCTGATCCGCGCGGACACCGGTTGCGGTCTGGCGGAGGCGAAAGGGATGGTCCAGCACCTGGTGACGAGGGCAGGGGCGTGCCACTGGTGTGGCGCGACGATTCCCGTCGCGGAGCTGGTCGACTGTCCGGAATGCCGCGCGCTCAACATCCTGCTGGAGATCCCGGCTGCATGAAGCGCAGAGACCTGGGCGTCGATCCGGAGTACCACCGCTACCGGCGGGCGTATCCGAAGTTTCCGGGCGTGAAGGTTTGTGTGGATCTGCTGCGCCGCCGGAATGTGCATGGCGCGTACCTGGATGGCGTGATGTTCGACCTCGCGGAGCACGTGGCGGACGCGGGAACGGCCGAGTTGGTCGAGGCGTTTCGCGCGGAGACGGACGGGCACGTCCAGGGGCTGATCCTGTCGATCCTCGCCGAGACAGCGGCGCCGGCCGACCTACCGCTTTTCGTCGAGACGCTGGCCGGGGCCAACGCGGACCATCGACACTGGGCGGCCGTGGGCCTCCACAAGCTCGATACGCCGGAGTCGCGGCGCGCCCTCTGGGAGGCGCGCTCCCGTACGTTCGCCGATCCGGACGAGACCGCGCGGCACCTGCGGATGCTCGACGACATGAAGGAGTACCGCCGCGACAACTTCTTCCTTCCGGACCGGTCCAGATGATTCCAGGGATCCGCCCGGCGCGCTCCCCCTTGGCGTGACGGCCGCCGTCGTGTTAAGGGCTAGGTCCTTCCTTTCGCCGGCATAGCTCAGTGGTAGAGCGACGCTTTCGTAAAGCGTAGGTCCTCGGTTCAATCCCGAGCGCCGGCTCCGCGAATTTTTTCCATCTGGCGGCGCGACTTCGCCGCTGTACCGCCGTCTTGAGGGCATGAGCCGCACCCGCGCCATCCTTCCGTTCGTCGTCCTCTTGATCGCGCTCGACGCGGCCTGCTCGAGCAAGGAGAGTGGCGGCTCCTGCGTGGCGGGGGCGAGCGTCGCCTGCGCGTGCACGGACGGCCGCGCCGGCGCGCAGATCTGTCGGGACGGCGGCCTCGGAGAATGCGTCTGCAGCGGCTCC
>DATFXS010000368.1:0-6727 GCA_035315605.1 Polyangia bacterium | reverse complement strand
CCGCCATTTTACCCCCAGCCAACATGAGCGATCCCGGGTCGGCCTGTATCCGCTCCTACCTTCCCTGCAATGGGATCGCGTCCCCGATGACGACCGGCTCCCGCGCCGAGCCACGCATCCGCGGGACCAGCGGCGCCGATCGAAAGCCCGCCGACGCGCGGGTCGGATCCGGTTCCAGGAAGGCGAGCCCGAGAACGCTGACCGTGTCCCCTGGCTCGAGCAGCCACTCGCGGTAGACGAAGGCCACGTCGCCCCACGTACCCGTCGTCTTCACACCCTCTTCCTCCAGAAAATCGAGATCATCGTGCGGAACATCCGCCCAGCCGCTTCCCAGATGGAACGTCACCAGGAACGGACCCTCGACCTGCACCGTTCCCGTGTCATCCGTTATCGAGAAGGCGCCGCCGCCGTCCCTCGTCAACGCGGGGCTGTAGCCGTCTTCGTCATCAGCGCGCTTGACCTCCAGCCTGAAGGCGACGCAGCTGTGGCCGCCGATCGGCGACGTCATCGCCGCACCGGCGGCGCCGACGGTTCCCGTCACGCAGGCCCGCTGTCCGTCGACGATGAGGCCGATCGGCACGTTCCGCGCGCGCGCGAACGCACGTCGCGCCCGCTCTCTGGGTCGCCTCGACCTCAGATACGCCTGAATGCCCAACAGCCCGGCCAGGATGAACCAGAAAGGATCGATCACCATGGGCCGAGAACGATCGGCCTGTCGTCCGAGCCGCGCAAGTGGCGGACCAACCCGGGCGATCGGAGGCCCGCCGCTGGCGCAGCCGCGTCGGGCTCCAGGAAGGCGAGCCCGAAGACGCTGACCCTGTCGCCCGGGCGGAGCAACACCTCCCGGACCTTCCCGTCCTTCAAGACGCCGTCCATCGCCATGCCGATGCGCTGCAGGAACTCGACGTCCTTCGGGGCGGGAGACCGTTCCTGCTCGATCCCGAACGTCAGCATGAACGGCCCGAGCGCGATCACCTGCCCGGTGTCGTCCGAGACGGAGAACGGACCGCAGCGACCCTCCTTCTTCGTCACGACGGTGTTCTGATCGACGCTGTCGACCTCTGACCAGAAGCCGATGCACTCCCGCCCGGTGGACGGCGACGTCATCATGGCGCCGACCGCGCCGACCGTTCCTGTCACCTTCACCCACTCGCCGTCCTTGATCTGGCCAATCGGGCGGCTCTTGGCGCGCTTGAACGCCTGGCGCGCCAGCTCCCTCGGATCCCTCGACTTACGCAAGACGAAGTAGGCGTTGATGCCGGCCAGCACCACCATCAGGATCGACGTCAAGTCGTTCCGCATCACGCCTCGGCGATGACGACCAGCCCGTTGGCTCCCCGCAGGTGGCACAGGACCGGCGGCTCGCGATGTGACGCCGCCCGGCCTGCCTGGTCGATCTCGATCGTCGCGCGGCCGACCGCGACGATCTCGTCGCCCGGCATCAGGATGGTCTCGACGTAGCGGAAATTGCGCTTCCTCCCATAGACATCGCTTGCCGACACACCTCCTTTCGTCAGCAAGCTGGCGAGCGCGGGCGAGGCGGCCTCGACGGAGGTCTCCCGGTACGGATTCAGTCTGATCTCCAAGGGCGCATGGACAACTGCCTCACCGGTGTCGTCGACGAGGAGGAACGGCGGGAATGCGTCGTCATCGACGGCGTGCTGCCAACCATCGATCCGCTCAGCGTCGCGATATTCGACGGTCAGCCGATACCCGACGCAGCGGCGGCGGGACACGGGCGACGTTCGCAACACCTCGCAGGCCGACGCGCGCCCCCTGATCCGAACGTGTTCACCATCCTTGACGGCTCCGATCGGCACTTCGCCCACGCGCAGCACTGCCTCGCGTGCCGCCTGATGCCGGCGCCTGTCGGCCGCCCTGCGCGCCGCGATGACGAAGGGCAATGCGCAGACAGCAACGAGAACCGCTTCCAGCAGGCCGCGCACCTCTCACCCGACGCTGATGCGCGCGATCGGGCGGATCTGCGCTTCGGGCGCCAGCTCCTGGAATGACAGCACGGCCAGGTTGGGGTGCTCGACCTCGACCAGGCGGCGGACGTAGCGGCGGATCTCGACGCCGGTCAGCAGGACGGCGCCGTTCGAGCCTTCGGGGCCGAGCGCCCGCCTGACGGCGGCGATGATGTCGCGCGAGATCTGCGGCTCCAGCGCCAGGTAGCTGCCGGTCGGCGTTTTCTGGATGCCTTCGCGAATCGCGTCTTCGATCATCGGATCCAGCAGGTACGCCGCCAGCACGCCCGCGTCGCCCGCGTGCTTGTAGGTGATCGCGCGCCGGAGCGCCACCCGCACGTGCTCGGTCAGCGCGACGGCATCGCGTTCTTGCGGCGCCCATTCGGCGAGCGCGCCCAGGATGTCGGGCAGGTTTCGCAGCGAGATCCCTTCCTCGACCAGCCGGCGCAGGACGTCCGTCAGCAGCACGGGCGAGATCAACTTCGGCACCACCTCGCGCACCAGCGCCGGGTGCGTCCGCTCCAGCGCGTCCAGCAGCGCCTGCGTCTCCTCGAGCCCGAACAGCTCGTGACCGTAGCGCCGCACCAGCGCCAGCACCTCGTCGCCCAGTCGCGCCCCCGCGTCGGCCCAGTCGTCCCGCGGGATGTCGCCCCGGCCGAGCGGCACCTCGTTCAGGCGAATCACGAACGCCGTCGGCGGCAAGCCCGCCACGCCCGCGCGCAGGCGGACCACCGGCAGCGCCAGCCCCATCTCGGCGAACAGTCGCTCGCGCACGCGCGGCACGATCTCGGTCGTGAACGGTCCCGGATCGCCGGGGCCGCGCGGGCCGATCAGGGCGCCGAGCTCGTCCGACACCTCGACCGCGATCGGCGTCAGCACCGGCGGCAGCGCGGGCTCGCCGCTGCGGCCCGCCGCCGCGCGTCCGCCCGCGCCGGGCGATAATACGGCCGCCGCCTCCGCCGGCCCGGCGGCCGGGGCGCGCAGCAGGCGCCACGCGATCAGGCCCAGGACCGCCGCCAGCGTGAGGAACGGGATGCCCGGCAGGCCGGGCACGACGGCCAGCAACGCGAGCAGCCCCGCCGCGATCGCGATCGCCTTCGGCTGCGCCATCACCTGCATGCCGATGTCGCGCCCCAGGTGACCGCCCTCCTCCTCGGACGCGACGCGCGTGACGATGATGCCCGCCGACGTCGAGATCACCAGGGCCGGGATCTGCGAGACCAGCCCCTCGCCGATCGTCAGCACCGTGTACGTGCGCGCCGCCGCCGCGACATCCAGGCCGCGCTGCAGGACGCCGATCACCAGCCCGCCCACGATGTTGACCGCCAGCACGACGATGCCGGCGATGGCGTCGCCCTTGACGAACTTCATGGCGCCGTCCATCGATCCGAACAGCTGCGATTCGCGCGCCAGCGCCGCCCGCCGCCGCCGCGCCTCGTTGTGATCGATGTGCCCGGCGCGCAGCTCGGCGTCGATCGACATCTGCTTGCCCGGCATGGCGTCCAGGGTGAACCGGGCGGCGACCTCGGCGACGCGCTCCGACCCCTTCGAGATGACGATGAACTGGATCATCGTCAGGATCAGGAACACGACCGCGCCGACCACCAGGTTGCCGGCGACGACGAAGTTGCCGAAGGCGTGGATCACCTCGCCGGCGTCCGCGCGCAGCAAGATGAGACGCGTCGCCGACACCTCCAGCGCCAGCCGGAACAGCGTGGTCAGCAACAGCAGCGTCGGGAACGTCGCAATCTTCAGGGCGTCGCTGACGTAGATCGCGACCAGCAGCAGGACGACGCCGGTCGCGATGTTGACGGAGATCAGCAGATCCAGCAGCGGCGTCGGCAGCGGCACGATCATCATGCCGACGATCGCGACCACCAGACCGGCCAGCGCCAGGTCGGAGTGGCGCGCCAGCAACGTCCGCACGTCGCCGGCGCGCAGCAGGGCGACGAAACCGCCCCCGCTGTCCGCTCCGCCGCCGCCCTTCCCGTTCACGACGTCACGGCACGGCGACGAGGTCGTTCTTGGCCGACTGCCGGCCCATCAGCCAGATCAGCAGCAGCGGGAACGGCGTGTAGCAGATCAGATAGAAGGCGACGGTCAGCGTCCCCTGAAGGCCCTCGAACCCCTGCATGACGCCGCTCGCGTTGGGGTCCATGTTCTGGATCATCGACCGCGTCACCTCCTGCGTCCGCGGAAGGATGATCTTCACCTGCACCCAGAGCTGCACGGGCAGGTAGGCGAGCGCGGCCGCCCCCCACGCCACCGAAAACGGCCGCGCCTGCGCGCGTCGCTTGTAGAGCAGCCATCCGAGGATGATCAGCGTGATCGAGAACGCCAGCATCGCGAAGCCCGTCAGGTACGTGTACAGCTTCAGCTCGTCCGTCAGCTTCGCCAGCTTGTCGAACATCTGGCCGACGTCGGGCTGGCCCTCCTGTTTCGGCAGGCCCGAGAACGCCTTGCCCATGCCGCCGATCATCTGCTTCGAGAACGGCGCGCTCGCCAGGCCGATCCCGGTCATCAAGACCTGGAGCCCGCCGAACACCATCGACAGGACGCCGAGAACCACCGGGGTCTTTCGCATCACCCCGACGGTACTACCTTCGGCGGTTCTAAACCATCCAGCGCGGCATGCGGTCCCGCAGGACGACGTCTACGCCGAAGACGCGCCCCGGCGGCGCCACCACGAACAGGACGCAGAGCGCGCCCATCAGCAGCGCGTTGCCGGGCGGCGCCAATCCCTGACCGGCGCCGAGCGCAAACGAGAACAACATCAGCGCCCCGAGCGCGGAGCTGATGCGCGTCAACACGCCGAGCAGCAGGGACAGGCCGATCGTCAGCTCGCCGAGGGTGACCAGCGATCCAAAGATCTTCGGATGCGCGAAGGCCACCTTCACGACCGGCAGGAAGAAGCCGTACGGCTTGCCGGCGGCCAGCCAGCCGCCCAGCGACGTCACCAGCGGCGTTCCGTGCAGCCAGTCCCCTTGCAGCTTCCCCCACCCTTCGATCACCAGGATGAGGCCGCACAGGATGCGGAGCGGGACGAGGTAGACGAGCGGGACGCGCTCGGACATGCCTCAACGTTAGCAGCCGGCCGCAAGTTTCGCGACAGCGGTGATGCGGGTCGGTGTAACGTCGGTCCGTGGCAGAAACGAAGAGGCCGACCAGCCCGGCGGCCGAAGAGATCCTCGGGCTGTACTTCCCGGTCCTGGACCACGGCTTCGTCGCGCTGGTCGACTACCTCGGCACCGACGAGGACATCGAACGCGCGGCGCGCGTCAGCTACGGCTACGGAACGCGCAAGCAGAGCGCGACGCGGGGCCTGCTGCGCTATCTGCGCCGCCACAAGCACACGACCCCCAGCGAGATGGTCGAGATGAAGTTCCACTGCTGCATGCCGATGTTCATCGCGCGCCAGTGGATCCGGCACCGGACGGCGTCCGTCAACGAATACAGCGGGCGTTATTCGCTGATCCCGATGCTCTTCTACACGCCGGACGCGGCACAGCTGCAGACGCAGAGCAAGCGCAACAACCAGGGGCGAAGCGGCCAGGCGGTCGAGCGCGAGCTCTTCGACGAGGCGCAGCGGCGCTGGTCGGCGATCCGGCGCGAGAGCACGGGCGCCTACGGCTGGCTGACCGAAAATGAGGTGGCGCGGGAGCTGGCGCGCATCGATCTGCCGCTGTCGACGTACACGCAGTGGTACTGGAAGATCGACCTGCACAACCTGCTGCACTTCCTGACGCTGCGGGTGGATTCGCACGCGCAGTGGGAGATCCAGGAGTACGGCCGGGTGATGGCGGGGATGCTCAAGCGCGTCGCGCCGCTGTCCTACGAGGCGTGGATCGACTACGACGTCTGCGGCACGCACGTCTCGCGCGCCGAGCTGTCGGCGGTGCGCGCGCTGATCGGCGTCGACGGCGAAGGGCTGACCGGCACGGGCGGGCGTCTGGATCGCGCCGCGCTGGAGAAGCACGGCCTCGCCAAGCGCGAGATCGACGAGCTGCTGGCCAAGCTGGCGCCGCCGCCGGCCGTCCCCGACTTCGAGCTGGACGTCGCGTCCGCGCGCTCGGCCGAGCACTTCGCCGAACGCTTCGCCGCCGCCGTACCGTCGGGCGAGAAGCCGACCGAGTAGCAGCCCCTCTCCCTAACCCTCTCCCCGCTTCGCGGGGCGAGGGGATCAGATCGGTCAGCCCGTCACCAGCTCGCGGACGACGAAGGCGCCTTCCTTGTCGATGCCGAGGCGGCCGCCCGCGTTGTCCTTGTCGTGTCCCCAGACCAAGAGCCAGTCCTCCTCGACGGCGCGCTTGAACAGCGCGCGCTTGGTCTCGACGGTGCGCGCCGGATCCAGGTCGTAGGCCATCACCCAGGGCAACTTCGTGTGGACCGCGGTCGGAACGACGTCGCCGAGGAACAGCGCCTTGGGCGCGCCCGGATCCCACGATCCGATCAGCACCGACTGGTGGCCGGCGGTGTGGCCGGGCGTCGGGATCACCCGCACGCCGGGCACGATCTCGGTCTCGCCCTCGACCAGCCAGAGCCGCTCGCCCCCGCCCTCCCCCAGCGGCGCCACGCTTTCTTGCAAATAGCTGGCGCGGTTGCGCTCGTGCGGATGGGTCGCGTCCTCCCACTCGCGGCGCTGGATGACGTGGCGCGCCCGCCGGAACACCGGCGCCAGGCCGCTGCCGCTCGTCGAGTAGCGCGTCGTCCCGCCGCTGTGGTCGAAATGCATGTGCGTCATGACCACGACATCGATGTCG
>DATFXS010000367.1:0-3612 GCA_035315605.1 Polyangia bacterium | reverse complement strand
GCCGCAGCTGGCTGCGCGAGATCGGCATCCCGGTCGTCGGCCGCCAGGCGTTCCTCGCCCTCAACGTGGCCAGCCCGCTCGGGGAGGCCCTGGATCCGCTCCGTCTGGATCCGCCGGTCGCGTGGGGCCGGATCCTGCCTGTGCTCAGGTTTCCGACGCTGGCCCGGGTGGTGGCCGGGCAGGCGGTCGCGGCCGGCGTCGATCGCTCCGGCGACGCGCTGGCGGACGCGCTGTATCGCTTCGCCTCGTTTCACGACGCGCCGCCGGGGATCGACGCCTCGCCCGACTCGGTCGCGTTCGCGCTCCGCTTTCTGGCCCACATCGTCTGGCTGGACGTGCTGTTCGGCGGCCGCGCGGCCGACAAGACGGAATCGACCGAAATCGATCATTCGCTGGAGCCGGGCGTCGATCTGGCGGTGATGATGACCGCGGCGGCGCGCACCGCGCGCACGCTGGTCTGGCCGGCGGACGTGCCTGACAGCGGCGATCTCGCGGATGCGTTCCGGACCCGTCTCGACGAGCTGGCCAGTCGGGCCCAGATTCACGGAATGCCCAGATATGCCGCGGCGGCCGGCATCGCCGAGCTGGCTGCGTCGCCGGCAACGGCACGCGTGACCCTGCAACCTACGGTATGATTGACGATTCATGTCGGTGAGCGAACCCATAGCGACGCAGCGGATGCTGTCGCTGGACGCCGAGGTCCTGCGCATCGCCCAGAAGGTGCGCGAGGTGGGGCGTGCGCTCGACGAACGCTACCTCGACAAGAGCGAGCTGATTCGGATGTTGCTGGTGACCCTGGTGGCGGGCGAGCACATGCTGATCGTCGGCCCGCCCGGCACCGCCAAGTCGGCGCTGGTCCGGCACCTGGCGCGGCTGATCGACGCGCGCTACTTCGAGTACCTGCTGACGCGGTTCTCCGAACCGAACGAGATCTTCGGCCCCATCGACATCAAGGCCTTCCGCGAGGGCACCTACGTCCGCCGCGTCGAGGCGATGCTGCCCGACGCGGACATCGTGTTTCTCGACGAGATCTTCAAGTCCAACTCGGCCATCCTGAATTCGCTGCTCAGCATCCTCAACGAGCGGCGGTTCTTCACGGGCAGCGCGAGCATCCAGGTGCCGCTGTCGTCCCTCTACGGCGCCACCAACGAGATTCCGAACGACGACGCGCTGGGGGCGGTGTTCGATCGGTTTCTGGTCCGCACGCTGTCCGACAACCTGGACAGTTTCCACTTCCACGGTCTCATCGAGCGCGGCCTGCGCGGGGAGGTCGAAGGGTTGGCCCAGGGCAGCAGCAGCGCCAGCGGCGGCGACATCGGCGGACTGCCGGGCGGCGAGGCCGCGGCGCGGCCGCTGGTCTCTCTGGCCGAGATTCGCGTCCTGAAGGCCCGGCTGGCGCGTCATCTGCAGTTTCCGGAGGAGTTCCTGGCGCGCTACAAGGGGCTGGTCTTCCAGATCCGCTCGGAAGGCGTGACGCTGTCCGATCGGCGCGTCGTCAAGCTGCTGAAGCTGTTCGCCGCCAGCGCGCTCGTCGACGGGCGGCCGACCGTCGACGACGGCGACTTCTTCGTCCTCCGGCACGTCTGGAACAGCGTCGATCAGATTCCGATCGTCGAGGACATCGTCGGTCCGGTTCTGGAACGGCATCGCCGCGACCACCCCGAAGCGCGCATCCGCCGCCCGAGCGCGCGCGATCTGGACGGCATCCTCGCCGAGCTGGGCGTGATCCGGAATCTGCTCCTGGGCGGCGAGCCGCTCTCGGATGTGCAGCTGTTCTCGCAGCTGCGCAACCTGCAGGAGATCCGGGCCGCCCTGCAGGCGATCGGCACCGACACGGCGCAGACGATGGCGGCCGAGGTCGACAAGCTGCTCGAAGGCGTCTTCGAGTCCTCGAAGTGGAGCGGCTGACGCCGAAACCACCGCCGCGTCAGCGGCGGGCGTTCTCGACCCTGGGCGGCGCGGTCGATCTCGGGGGCGACGCCGAGGCGGCGCGCACGCTCGAGCGCCTTTACGCGGTCGATCCGTCGCTGGAACGGGCGCTGACGCACGGGTTCCACAGCTACGCGGGCCGCCTGCACCCGTCGATCGCGCGCGGCGCCGTCACGGCGTTCACGGCGCCGGGGGACACCGTCGTCGATCCGTTCTGCGGCAGCGGCACCGTGCTGGTCGAGGCGATGGGGCTGGGGCGCCGGGCCGTGGGCGTCGACGCCAGCCCGCTCGCGGTCGCGATCGCCCGCACCCGGACGACAGTGCTCGGGGAGGAGGGGCGCGAGCGCCTGCTGACCGAGGCCGCCGCGATCGCCGAAGAATCGGGCGAGCGGGCGCGCAAGCGCCGGCGTCCCGATGTCCCGCGCTGGGCCCGGCAGGAGATCGCCCGCTTCCACGCCCACGTGCTGTTCGAGCTGCTGGGACTGCGCGAGCTGGTGATGGCGCACGCGGACGACGACTTCGGGCGCGCGCTGCGGCTCTGCCTGTCGTCGATCCTGGTCAAGTTCATGAAGGCCGGGCCCGCGGCGCCGCGCGACGGCGAGGCCAAGCGGATCGCGCGCGGCGTGCCGTCGCGCATGCTCGCCGATCGGGCGAAGGAGCTGGCGCTCGGGCTGGCGGCGCTGGAAGGCCGGACCCCGCGCGGGACGCCCGCCCCCGAAGTCTTCGAAGGCGACGCGCGGGCGCTACCGCCGGCGGCGGGCAGCGCGGCCCTGGTGGTCTCGTCGCCGCCGTATGCCGGGACGTACGACTATGCGGCGATCCACGACGCGCGTTTTCTCTGGCTGGGCCTGCCGGTGAAGAAGTTCCGGCGCGCGCAGCTGGGCGCGCGGGGCGAGCAGGTCGGCGATGTCTCCAGCGCGGCGTGGCGCGCCGAGCAGACGCGTTTCATGGCCGAGGTGGGGCGCGTCCTGCGGCCCGGCGGACGCGCGCTCCTGGTGGTCGGCGACGGCATCGTCGACGGCCGCGCCGAAAATGCGCCGGACGGCATCGCCGCGGCGGGATCGGCGGCCGGCCTCGAACCGATCGCGCGCGCGTCGCAGGCGCGCCCGATCCACGACCGCCGGCTGGCCGAGATCTTCGCCGGCCAACCGCGCCGCGAGCACCTCTTGCTGCTGCAAAAATCCGGATGAACTAGAAGAACCGGACGTTGTCGATGGTGATGTCGACGACGCAGCTCTGGTCGAGGCCTTCGGCGGTCGTGAACTGCCATTGCACGCCGGTCAGCTTTGCCTTGTCGACCGGGGTGGCCGGGCTGCCGCCGCTCGGCGCGCTGGGGCCGTTGAAGGGCATCATGATCGTCGTCGGCGTCGCCGCCACGGTGAACATCCCCTGGGGCGCATACGAGCCGGCGGGGCCGTCGCCCTTGGGATCGAGGCTGTTGTCGGTGTGCTCGCTGTCGTTGGTCGAGTATTGCACCGTGCAGCCGGTGCCGCTGACGCTGCCCGAGACGTCGAACTGGACGCCGGTGTGGGCGGTCGCGTCGATGCAGTCGGTCCCGACCGGGTTGCCGTTGAAGTAGATGCCGACGCCCCAGTACTGGGGCATCATCATCCCGGTCGTCGTGGCGGTGACGTGCATCGCGCCGCCGGTGAACTCGGTCATCGGGCCAGGCGCCGGATAGAC
>DATFXS010000366.1:0-2979 GCA_035315605.1 Polyangia bacterium | reverse complement strand
GGCCAGGCGCCGCGGCTCTGACGATCCTTTCGACAGCGCGTAGACGCCGTCGCCGGCCGTGAAGAAGACGTCGTCGGCGTCGACGAGCAGGCTCGTGATCGCCGCCGGCGGCGAGCCGTGAATCGGATCGCTCACCAGCGTCGACGCCGCGCCAAACCCGGACGGACCCTTGGCGGCAAAGCGTATCCCCGCGTGCGTCCGCCAGTAGACGCCCCGCGAGCCTACGTGAAGGTCCGTCGGTGCCCCTTCGCGTTCGGCCACCACCATGGCCGGACCGGGTTGGCGGGGCAGCGCCATGACCTTGGGGTCACGGCGCGAGCTCTCCCTCTCGCTGCCCCGGCCGTCGATCCAGTAGTAGAAATCTCCGTCGACGGAGAACTCGACGGGCTGCCCGCCGTTGGCGGGCGCGTCCCGACGAAAGAGGAGACTGCCCGTCTCCCGAGCGAGGCCGATGACCGCGCCGTGGTTGAAGCACTCGACGTCCAGCCCGAGGACGTAGACGGACGTCCCTTCGACGGCGATGCCGGTCGGATGCTCCGCGGGCGGCGAGATCATCCACCCGTTCGGGACGAAGTTGCGGTCGGCGTTCCCGCGCGTCGGGACGTGACTGACCTTGTTGTGGTGGGAGAAGTAGACGCTCGACGCGTCGGCGGCGAAGTTGGCGCGCTCTGCCCAGTCCACGCCCACGACGTCGTAGGACTCCGGCTTCTCGAGCGTGTCGTCGGTCCAGCTCAGCGTCTCGGCGTTCGCCCAGTAGACGCGCCCGCCGAAGGCGCCCAGAAGCCGCGTGTCGGCGGCGAGGTCGCCCGCCACCTCCTTCGGGCGCGAGCAGGCCATCAGCGTCTGCCCGCCCGCGATCGCGACCACGACGACGACCGAGGCGGTTCTCACGGGGACAGGTCGGCGAGGAGGTCGGGGAGCAGCGTCTCGAGGCCGGGCGGGGTCTCGCTGCGCGCCGGGTGCATGCCGGACTGGTAACCGCGGGCGCGGAAGGCGTCGACGAGCGCGCGGTTGCGGCTGATGACGTGAATCGGCACGGCGTGCGATGGACTTTGCCGCGTCACTTCGGCGACTGGCTGATGGTCGCCGAGAACGATCACCAGCGAATCGGCCGGGACGAACCTGGCGACGTACTGGGCGATGACCTGGAGGTCGTAGCTGACGGAGTGAAGGTAAGCGTCGCCGGCGTCCGCGAGGTTGGCCCAGCCGATCGGGAAATGAGCGGCGGGCAGATCGGCGAACACCCGCCCGTCGCCGATCCGGTCCCAGTCGGGCACGACCGGCGGCAGATCGCTCCAGGGCGCGTGGCTGGAGACGAGGGCGTACTCGATCAGCAGCGGGCGCGTGGCGCGCGCGACCTCACGGGTGTGAACGAAGTCGATCGTGTACTGGTCGGGCATCGGCGCCCAGCGATAGCTCGGTCCCTGGTAGTCGAGGTCCCAGGCCGAGTAGACCTTTTCGAAATCGTAGGTCCAGCGGTAGAGGCCCCGATGCGTACTCCCGGGCTGCGCGAGGACGGTGCGATAGCCCGCGTCGTGAAAGATCCGCGCCATGGTCGTCGGCCGCTCGCGCTGCACCACTGCGTCGACAACCGGATCCGCGGCCCGGAAGGCGGTCGCGATCGTCTCCTGCGCGAGGTGCGATCGCCCGGCGTACGTGGGCGACGACAGCAGGCCCGAGGCCACGTCGAAGCCTGCGTCCGCCAGGGCGCGCCCGGTGGCTTCGTAGACCGGCTGGATGCCGCGCGCGAGGTCGGGGCGCTCCAGCACCGTCTCGCCGTACGATTCGACGATGAACAGGAACACGTTCGCGCCGTGCAGCCAGGCGAGGTTGGGGGCGGCGTGCTGCAGCCGTTGATCCGTCCTTCGGATCTCCGCGAGCGCCTCCTCGCGGCGCCGCGCGAGCGCCCTGTAGCTGCGCACCTGACGAACGGCGACGGGCACGACGCTGGCGCCGAACGCGCCGGTGCGAAGCCCGCGTGCGTCCGGCGGAACGAACGCCGAGATGACCGCCGTCAGGATGACCGCCGCGCCGAAGATCACGCGGGCGCGTCGATCGGCGAGGGTGCGTTCGGCGCGGCGCAGAATGCCGGCGACGAGGACGCCGATCCCGACCAGGACCAGGCAGAGGGCCACGGTCCCCGCGATCACGGTCACCCGCGGCAACGTAGAGTTGAGCAACCGCGGCAGCTCGGGCGCCGTCCCGAAATCGGCGGCCAGATCGAGCGGCCGATTGAAATAGCGGACCGTGATCCCATCGGCGATTCGAAACACCCTGACGGCGACGGCGACGGCACCCACCGCGGCGGTGAGCGCTGCCGGCACGCGGCGCCCGGCGTGCGCCCAGACCGCGCACGTCGCGAGGATCAGCGTCGCGTCGAGCGACGGCAAGAACGGCGCCCACCAGGCCTCCAGCGCCGGGTACCGCAGGTTGAAGACGACGTTCAGCGCCGTCCACACCAGCAGGAACCCCATCGTGCGCCTGACGAGGCCTGACATCACCGGACGAGTCTACTATCCACGCTGAGCGCTGGCATCCGGCGATCCGCGCGGTAACTTCAGGCCGTGACGCCCATTGACCGCTCTTGCCGGCGCGCGATCGGGGTCGGCGGCGTGGCCGTACTGGCCGCCTCCTGGGCGGCGGGGGCGTATCCGTCGCTTTCGCTGGCGAGCTGGCTGGTGGTGTCGGGCACGCTCTGGCGGGCTCGCCGCCTGGTCGAGCCGCATGCCACGCGGCTCGGCGCCGCCACCCATCTCACTTTGTTGCGTGGCCTGCTGGTCAGCCTGGCTGCGGGGTGCCTGGCGGTCGCCCCGGTGGGCGCCGCGCGCTGGCTGCCCGCCGCGCTCTACGCGGCGGCGGCGATCTGCGATCGCTTCGACGGGATCGTCGCCCGGCGCCTGCGACAGGCGACCGCGCTCGGCGCGCGGCTCGACGAAGCGATGGACGCGCTGGGCCTGCTGGTGGCGCCGGCGGTCGCGG
>DATFXS010000365.1:0-6195 GCA_035315605.1 Polyangia bacterium | reverse complement strand
GTCACTTGGGCTCGCTCGCCCTGCCGGCGACGATCTCGCTATCGGTCCTGTTCGTGATGCTGTTCGCGTTGACCTACCCGTACGACAACAGCGCGGTCTTGAACCCGAGGTACCTGATGCCGATCGCAACACCGATGGCTGCCTGCCTCGGCATCGCCCTCGGTCAGATCGAAGGCGCGCGTCGCTTGCGTCTCGTCCTGCACGGGATCGCGTTCGTCGGCATCGCAGCGGTGGCCATCCTCGTCGTCGTCGAAAGAATCAGCCGCTGAGCGCATCCCGTCGATGGCTCCGCTCGCTCAACTCTTCGGCGGGGGCGGGAGGAACGGCTCTTCGGCCGGCCTCCGCTCGCGGAGGACGAGGAGCTCACCGTCCCACTCCGCCCTCGACGTAAAGCCGAGCGGAGCCGTTAGCTGCGCGCGATCACAGGCCGGTGAAGACGCCGCAGTCGGGGACGTCGCCGAAACCCGGGGTGGGGTGGTCCATCAGGTTCAGGACTGTGCAGCCGAGCCGGTTCATCACCTGCTCGCCGGCGTCGATCACGCGGCCCCCGGTCGGCAGGCCCTGACCGGTCAGCCCGAGCAGGACGACCGGGGCGTTCGACTGGTTGTGATCGCCGCGGCCGAGCTCGTTGCCCCAGACCACCAGCGTGTTGTCGAGCAGCGTGCCGCCCGCCTCGTCGACCGCGTCCAGCGCCGTCGCCAGGCGCGCGATCCGGCTCGCGTAGTAGCGGTTGGCGCGCACGATCCGGTCGGTGTTCTCCGGGGAGCTGCCCTGGTCGCTGGTGTCCTGGTGGGCGATGTAATCGTGGAACTGGATGTTGATCCCCTCCCAGGCGAATCCCCATTTGCCGCCGCAATACCCGAGCTGCAGCGTCGCGATGCGCGACAGCCCGCAGCCGAGCGCGATCGACGCGAGATCGATCATCGCGTCGACCATGTCCGGGATGTAGGTCTCGATGGTGGTCTCGGCCTGCGGGTCGGCTGCCAGGAAGTCGGTCGGCGGCGCAGGCGTCAGCGGGCAGGCGCCCGCGCTGCCGGCCAGCATCGCGGCCAGGCGCTGCTCGACGGCGCGGATGGCCGTCAGGTGGTAGTCGAGCTTGCGGCCGTCGTCGGCGCCCAGCCGGCCCGCCATCTCGGTCAGGTTGCCGGTGACCGCGTCGAGCACGCTCTGGCGGCGCTGCAGGCGCTGCTGGGCGCCGATCGGATCGTTCGACGAGAACAGCTTGACGTAGACACCGAGCGGATCGATGAGCGGGTACTTGAGCTGGGCGGGCCCGAGGTAGACGAAGGACCGGCGGTGCTCGAAGCCCGGCTTCGGATAGGGTTCGTAGTCCGACGCGAGCACCGCGAGGGCCAGCGTGTCGACGCCCCAGTCCTGGGCGATGATCTGATCGACGGACGGTCCGCCGCCCCACGGTCCGCCCGCCATCGAGATCAGCTTCTCGCCCGTGTAGAGGCGGGCGAACCCCATGTCGTGCTGGTTGCCGTTGGTTCCGTTGGCGTCGAACGGGATCGACATCCCCTTGACGATCGTCACCTTCTGACGAAGGCCGTTGTCGGCGCCGGTCGAATCGGTGAACAGCGAGTCGAGGATCGGCGAGCTCAGCTTCGCGTCGGGCCAGAAGTTGGCCTGCTGGGTGCCGTTGTTCTGCATCACCAGCACCAGCCGCTTGGGCGGCGCCGCGCCCGCGCCCGTCGCGGCGAACGCGCGCGCCAGCGGCCCGGCGAAGGGAATCGCGGCCAGCGCCTTGAGCGCGTTACGCCGCGTGGCGCCGCGCGGTCCGCGCGACTTCATGGTCCGCCCTCCGGCAGGATCCGATCGGTGAACCGCGGGCTCGACACCAGCGCCAGCAGCAGGTCCGTCATCCGGCTGTCGACGGTGAAATCCTTGCCGAGCGACGCGACGAATGGCTCGTCCGCGCTGGTTTCGATGGCGCCCGTCCCGAACCGAAACATCTGGCGCGCGAAGCAGCCGGAGAGGCGATCGCCCTGCATGAGGTGGTCGACCAGTCCCGACACGCCGTCGAACGGTCCGTCGATGTTCGGATCGCCGGAGCCCATCAGCACGCCGCTGGCGTCGATCTGCTGTCCGTTCTCGGTCGTGCGGTAGCCGCCCATGCCGTCGAACGACTCGAACCCGAAACCGATGCCGTCGATCACCTTGTGGCACGGGCTGCAGTTGGGGTCGCTCGAATGCTGCGAGAAGCGCTGGCGCGTCGTCTGACCCGCCTTGTTCGCGTCGTCGACCGACGGCGGCGGCGGGACGACCGCCGGCCGGGGGAGCGGGCGGTAGCAGAGGATCGCGGCCATCGTGAACACGCCGCGCGCGACGGGACCGGAGCTGTCGGAGTCGGCGTGCACGGTCAGATACCCGGCGCGGGAGAGGACGCCCCGGCGAGTCGTCGGATCCAGCGCCACCTTCATGAAGCCCGAAGCGGGTGGGGAGACGCCGTAGAGGGACGCGAGGGCGGGGTCGACGAACGCGTCTGGCGTCGTGAACAGCGCGCGCAGCGATCCGGAGTCGCCGAACGCCACCTCGTCGTAGAGGCGATCCAGCTCGCCCGCCATCGACGTCATCACCGCGGGGTCCCAGGTCGGGTAGACGGCGGCGCTCTTGACCGTCATCGTCGGCACCAGGCGGTTGGTGGCGAGCCATTCGTGGAAGAACGTCCTCAGGTTGGCGCTGGCGGCCGGGGTCGCGAGCAGGCGCGCCGCCTCGCGCCGGAAATCGTCGGTGGTGATGAAGCGGCCGTCCTGGACCGCACGCCAGAGCGCGTCGTCCGGCATCGAGCCCGTGATCAGAAACGAGATCTCCGAGGCGATCTCGTACGGGGTCAGCCGCGCGATGCCGGGGCCGATCGGCTCGCCCAGCTCCTCGCGGTAGAGGAACTGCGGCGATTGCAGGATCGCCTCGAGCGCGGTCTGGATGCCCAGCCAGACATCGCCGTCGGCGGCGAAGGCGTCGATGACGGTCCGGAGGCGGTTGTGTTCGGTCGCGGTCAGCGGGCGGCGGAAGGCCCGGGGCGCGAACGAGCCGAGGAAGGCGGTGATGCAAGCTTCGTTTCCGCGCGTCGCCGGATCGCAACCGCCCACGAGAACGTCGGGGTGGGCGGCGACGACGGTCTCGGCCAGCGCCTCGGCGGCGCCCCGATAGGCTTCGACCTGATCCGACTGGACGATCAGATCGTCGGGCCCGTTGTCGTATCCCGTGACAAGGGCATCGGGGATGAAGGCGGTCGCGGGCGCGGTCGTATCGCCCAGCAGATCGCGCACGACGTTGTTGTATTCGCGGTTGCTGAGCCGGCGGAGCCGACGTGGCGCCTGGAGCGCGCTCGAGCCGGAAGCGACGGAGTCGGGCGGCGGCTGGCACGCGAGCGTCGACAGCACCAGGGCGGCGGCGGCGCCGAGACCGACCTGCCTAAGCCGAAAAAGGAAGCACTTCATCGCCCGCACCACAAACGAAACGCGGCTCGGATTATACGCCGCGGCCGGCGAGCAGGGGCGACCGCGATCCGAATGTCGCGGTTCGTGACCCGCGTCGCACGGCGCATTTCGAATCGGCCGCGGCGTGACGCGATCATGTGTTGTGGTACGGTGCCTGCAGGCAGTGGGGCGGTGATGATGCGACTGGCGTCGATCGCGATCGTGTTCGGCCTGCTGATAGCGAACGCCTGCGGATCGACCCTGGGAGGCGAAAACGATGGCGGCGGGGGCATGGGTCGCGGCGGCACGACCGGCGATGCGGCAACGACCGGCGTGGGCGGCAGGGGCGGCGCGATCGGCGGTACGGGCGGCGGCAGCTGCGCCGGCCAGGATGGGGGCGCGGGGTGCATCGCCTGCTCGCCGGGCGATCTGACCGTCCCGGTAGAGACCTGTCTTCTCGCGGCGGACGGCACCCCGGTCCTGATGTCGATGAACGTCGCCGTCACCGCCGTGAGCTTCGATCAGGTTCCCGGCCCCAACTGCGACAGCGTCAGCTACACCGGCAGCACGGCGAATTCGGGTCGCATCGTCGTCCAGGATTCGTCGGGGCAGCGCTGGTCGATCTTCGTGCGCGTCCCCAATCTGCCGGCCAATCTCGTCCAGGCGGGCGATGTGCTCGATCTCAAGCTGACCGGCGGACACAACGGGCTGTTCTCTTCCGCTGCGACACAGACCATCGTCCTCAACCGCGGTGGACAGCTCCTGATGTTCGGATATGTCGGCGGCGTGCTAGAGGCCACGACCACCGATGTCCTCGTGCAGGCCGATGGTGTCGCCTGCGGCCCCGGCACCGGAGTCTGCACGTTCGTCCCGCAGCGCGCGCGGGTCGCCGTCAGCGCATTGGAGGACACGATCCTTCCCGGGCGGACCGGCGTCATCGGAGACATGGCGATCACCGTCGATCAATTCCACAGCTTCTCGCCCGGCGGAGGCGGCTGCGATGGCGCGGACAGGGCGCGACTGGCCGGCTATTCGATCTCCGGCGTCGGCCCGTGAGCCGTCACGTCCCGAGCAGCTCGTTGGCGCGCGCGAGGGATTCGAAGGTGCCGGCGTCGGTCCACCAGCCGGGCAGCACGTCGAACGTCAGGTCGCCGCGCGCGATGTAGGCGTTGTTGACGTCGGTGATCTCCAGCTCGCCGCGCGCCGACGGTTTCAGGCCCGCGATCACGTCGTGGACGGTCTCGTCGTAGAAGTAGATGCCGGTGACGGCGAGCCGGCTCTTCGGCTCCTTCGGCTTCTCGACGATGCGGACGACGCGGTCGCCCGCGATCTCGGCGACGCCGTAGCGGCCCGGGTCGTCGACCTCCTGGACCAGGACCTTGGCGCCGCTCGGCTGCTGGCGGTACGCCTCCGCGAACGGCGCGATCGATTTTTCGAAGATGTTGTCGCCCAGGATCACGGCCAGCCGCCCGCCGCGCCCGAAGCGCCGCGCCAGCCCCAGCGCCTGTGCGATGCCGCCCGCCTCGTCCTGCACGCGGTAGGTGAACTCGCCGCCGAAGTCCTTACCGCTGCCGAGCAGACCGACGACGTCGCCCATGTGCTCGGTTCCGGTCACGATCAGGATCTCGCGGATGCCGGCCTCGATCAGCTTCTTGACCGGGTGGAAGATCATCGGTTCGCGCCCGACTGGCAGGAGATGCTTGTTCGTCACCTTGGTCAGCGGGAAGAGGCGCGATCCGGTCCCCCCGGCCAGGACGACCCCGCGCAGCTCGTGCGTGCTCATCGTTTGGCTCCCGCTCCCGTCGCCAGCCGGACCGCGTACTGGCGATCGTAGTAGTCGCGGTAGGCGCCGCTGCGCACCCGCTCGGTCCAGGTGCCGTTGGCGCGATACCAGGCGACTGTTTCCTTCAACCCGTCCTCGAAGACGTGGCGCGGGCGCCAGCCGAGCTCCTTCTGGATCTTCGTCGAGTCCATCGCGTAGCGGCGATCGTGGCCCGGGCGATCGGGGACGTGCCGGATCAGCGTTTCATCGCGGCCCGCCAGCCGCAGGATCGCCCGCACGACGTCCAGGTTGGGGCGCTCGTTGCTGGCGCCGACGTTGTAGACGTCGCCCGCGCGCCCGCCCCGGAGCACCAGGTCGATCGCCTCGCAGTGGTCGTCGACGTGGATCCAGTCGCGCACCTGCATGCCGTCGCCGTAGACGGGAAGCGGCTGGCCGTCGAACGCGTTCAGGATCATGAGGGGGATCAGCTTCTCGGGAAACTGATACGGCCCGTAGTTGTTCGAACAGCGCGTGATAACCGTGTCCATCCCGTGCGTGTGGTGGAACGCCATCACGAAGTGATCGGCCGCGGTCTTGCTGGCCGAATAGGGACTGCGCGGCGCGAGCGGCGTCGTCTCGACGAACGCGCCGGTCGGACCGAGGCTGCCGTAGACCTCGTCGGTCGACACCTGCAGGAAGCGTTTGACGCCGGCGGCGCGCGCCGCCTCCAGCAGGCGCAGCGTGCCGGCGACGTTGGTGTCCAGGAACGGTTCGGCGGACATGATGCTGCGGTCGACGTGGCTCTCGGCGGCGAAGTTGACGACCGCGTCGATCGCGTGCCGCTTCATCAGGTCCAGCATCGCCGCGCCGTCGCGGATGTCCGCCCGCACGAAGACGTGCCGCGCGTCGCCCTCGAGGTCGGTCAGGTTCTCGAGGTTGCCCGCGTACGTCAGCACGTCGACGTTGACGACCAGATCGTCGGGGCGGGTCCGGCGCAGCAGGCGCGCATAG
>DATFXS010000364.1:0-3036 GCA_035315605.1 Polyangia bacterium | reverse complement strand
AACCCAGCCAGCCGAAGAACAGGACGAAGCCGAACACCAGCCAGCGCGTGCCCCGCCGGTTGGCGCGCTGTTGCTCGAACAGATCGCTACCGTCGCTCACTTATGTCGCAGCCAGGTTGACCTTGGGCACCTCGCGCTCGGCCGCGTCGGCGATCGCCCACAGCTCGGCCGGCGCCGCCCCCGCCATCCCGGCCACCATGTTCGTCGGAAACTGCTGTTGCGCAGTGTTGTAGCTGGTCGCCTGATCGTTATAGAGCTGGCGCGCGAAGGCGATCTTGTTCTCCGTCGACGCCAGCTCCTCCTGCAGCGCCGCGGCGTTCCCGGTCGCCTTCAGCTGCGGGTACGCCTCGACGACCGCGAACAACTTTCCGAGCGCGCCGCTGAGCTGATTCTCCGCTGCCACCAGCTGGCGAACTTCGCCGGCGCTTGGAACAGCCGCGCCACCCCCGCCGCGCACCACGCCGATCGCCTGATTGCGCGCGGCGATGACCGCCTCCAGCGTGCCGCGCTCGAAGGTCATCGCGCCCTTCACGGTCTCGACCAGGTTGGGGATCAGGTCGTGCCGCCTCTTCAACTGAACGTCGATCTGCTTCCAGCCGTTTGCGACCTGATTCTTCAAGCCAACGAGGCGGTTGTAGGCCGAAACGAACCATATTCCAGCCGCACCGAGAACGACGACCAGCACCAGGATGGGAGCCATGTCCTCTCCTTGAAGGGGGGAGATTCGCCTGCGGGCGATTGTAGCTAAACACCGCCTCCGGCGCGTCCATCTATCCGCACCTGCGTCTGTCTCGATAAATTCAACGCGTCACGGGAACGACGAGATCGGCACGACGGTCAGATTCCAGCTGACGTTCAACAACGCGTCCCCGCCGCTGGGCAACGGCGGGCCGATGGGGTTGACGCTGGTGCCCGTGAACGTCGTCGCCGTCGGCGTCGCAGTTCCGTCGAAGAGGTCGATCGACACGTGGTCGGCCCGGCTGGAGTTGCTTCCGCAGAGCGCGTCGGAGACCTGCGTGGTGAAGGTGCCGTCCAGCCCCGAGCTCCTCGGGAGCAGCAAGAGCCGCATCAGGAGCGGCTTTCCGTTGTCGAGGCCTACGCCGAGCGTCGCCTGCTGAGTGCCCGAGAACGTGTCGTCCGCCGTATTCGTGATGGTACACATGGGGCCCCCGACGACGAACACGGTCGCACCGACCTCGTGCCACTTTCCCGTCACGGGACCCGCCACGGCGCCGGCCGCGCTGACCACGGAAAACAACGCCTGGTATTCGAAGTCCCAGTCCCATTGCGTGATCCCGTCGAACAGCGAACCTGCGTTGCTCCCGGTGACGCTGATGGTTCCGCTCCAGGTGCAGCCATGCGAAGGAATGCCGACCGTCTGATCGATGAAGCACCCCTCGCACATGCACGTGACCGGGTTGAGGGTCTGGCTGGCGGGGCACGTCGTGGGCGTCCCCGCAGGGCACTCCACGGTGTACGTCACGCTCCCCGTGCCGATGCCGCGCTTCGAGGTCGACTTCAGGTTCAACGTCCCCTGGTCGCCCGGCTTGGCTCCCGCCGCGTAGGTGAACGTCGCGGGCGACGTGACCGGCTGGTTCTGCGGAGCGAGGCTCTGAACGCCGCTCAACGTCGCCACCACGGGCGCGCTGAATTGCGCCATTTCGAATTTCTGAAACGGCGTGGCCGTGACAGTCACCGTGGCGCTCGGCGCGACCGTCATCGACCCCGGGTTGGCCTGCACCGCGACGCAGGCGCCGCCCTGCCACTTCTTCTTGGCGCCGCCCTCCGCCACCGTCGACGCGAGTGTCGGCACCATCATGGCCGAACGCGCGACCAGCGCGACGTCGCCTGGAGGACCGACGGCGCGCTGCACCGCGATCGATGCGTTCGCGCCCGAGAACGTCGCCGAGACGGCGACCGGCGGAACGCCGCCGCTCGTCGTGTAGTCGACCGCTCCGGTGAGATCGATGGACGACGTCGCCGCCTGATCGTTGACGTTGATCTTGTACGTTCCGGTCACCTGGACGTGATACGCCGACGGCGCGCCGCCGCCGGCGGGATTCACGGTCCCATCCCCGGTGACCGTGATCGTCCCGGGTGAGACCCCTCCGGTGTCGGGACAGAAGTCGACGTCGATCGTCGCCGTGGCGACCTCGCTGGTCGATCCGAGCGGCGCGCCTTGCGCGTTGGCCGAGGTGATCGTCTTGGTCATCGACACGGCCGCTGTCGCGTGGCTCTTGACCAGGGTGAGCGTGACGCGCGTGGTCTGATTCAGGTGAACGGTGACGTTGCCGAATGTCATGTCGCCGTCGAGGGGCGGGAACGAGACATCGGCCGAATTGCCGTCCATCGCCACGAGCAGCTCGCTGGCCGCCAGGAATGCCGCCGACTCCCAAGCCTGCCCCGTGCCGGCCGCCAGCGTCGTCACCGTGACGCCGCAACCGC
Organism: Polyangia bacterium; assembly: GCA_035315605.1. GTDB lineage: Bacteria > Myxococcota_A > Polyangia > Fen-1088 > Fen-1088 > JADGRB01. Next base: position 591 of record DATFXS010000364.1, on the reverse strand, counting down.
TGGGGTCGGGAAGCGGAGCAGGGTCGTTCAGCGGTACGGGGATCATCCGCGCCGCCGCGGCAACTTCCACGGCCTGCTTCTGCTGCGCGTCTGCAGCGCTCAGCACGGCATCGGTCTGATTGCCGAACACCGCCGCGAAGTTGGCGTCCGCGCGTCCGGCCGCGACCAGCTGCGCCTCGACCAGGCCCAGCATCGCGGCGAGCGCCGCCGGATCGGTCGGAAGCGCTCCGCAGGCGTTTCCGCCACCGGTGCCCGCAGCGCCGCCAGCGCCCGCCGCGCCACCAACACCCGCAGCGCCGCCAGTGCCCGCAGCGCCGCCAGTGCCCGCAGCGCCGCCAGCGCCCGCCGCGCCGCCTGTGCCCGCTGCGCCGCCGCCAGCGCCGCCCGTGCCCGCACCAACCGACCCGCCAGCGCCCGCGCCGCCCGAAACCGTCGAGCCGCCCATGCCCGCGGCGCCATTCGTGCTCGCGCCGCCCGTACCCGCAACGCCCGTCTCAGCTGCGCCGCCAGTACCCGCACCGCCCCTCCCTCCCAATCCGCTTTTCCCCCCGTCGCCATCGTGGCTGCCGCAACCCGCGCCGACAGCAACGA
>DATFXS010000363.1:0-10393 GCA_035315605.1 Polyangia bacterium | reverse complement strand
CAGGAACTGTGTCTCGAACCCCGCGACCTGGGCGCTGGTCCCGAAGACCCCCGTCCCGTCGAACCCGCCCGCGATGTAGATGCCGCGATCCGGAGCGACACCCAGGAACGCCGTGTTCCCGTCCGCGCCGAGCGTCGCCCCGTTGGAGCTCGGATACGTGTTCGCCCACCCGAACGTCCCTGCCGCGTCGTACTGAGCGACGAACACGCTGTTCGTACTGTCAGCCGACGAGCTCATCGATGGCGCGACGCCGTCGAAGTCGAACGTGACCGTGCCGTTGAACCACCCGGCGAGGGTGATCCCGCTTCCCGGGTTCGCGGCCAGCGCTCCGATCGTGATCTGATACGCGCCCCCTGCGAACGGCGGCGTCGGATAGGTCTTGATCCACTGATACGATCCGGCACTCGACATCTCGATCAGCGCGGTGTGAATGTCGCTGCTCAGATTCGACACCCTCACGCCCGTATCGAACGTGACCGCCTCGGCATTGACGGCGAACACGATCGTCCCGTCCGCGAGCACCATCGGCGTGGGAAGCGATCCGCCGCTCGGCCATCCGAAGGTGTGGCGCCACCTGACCACGCTCAGCTCCGGATCGATCTTCTCGATGAACGCCATGGGCGGCGTGGCCGGCTGGGTGGTGGTGTAGCCCCCCAAGACCACGAAATCGCCGTCGGGCGACGCCGTCATCGACTGGGCGCATCCCCCCTGCGGCAATGGGCGGGACCACAGGTACTTCGGAAGGCAGAGACCGCCCGCGCCGCACAGCCCCGAGGCACAGGTGATGGTGGTCGGGCACGGCGTGCCATCGACGTTGTCGATACCGACGGGGCTCACCTCGGGCGAAACGTCGGCGCTCCGGATGTCCCTGCCCGCGTCGATCGCCCCACCGCCCGCACCCCCGCGCGCATCTGCGCTCGCCGAGCCGGCCGACGAACAGCGCACCCCAGCGGCGAGAAGCGCGGCGCACGCGATCCATCCCCGCCTTCGTACCGGCCACGTCCGCTGCCCCTTGCCCTTCATCGCCCTCGCGCAGAATGTAACATCACGCATCTCCGCCCTCGAGGCCGACATGGGTTGCCGAGGCGGCGCGGCGGGTCAATGCACGCGCGCCGCTGCTGGTGTCGAATCTCGAACAGCGGGGCGACCGCTGATCCCGGGAAGATGCGGTCTTGCCGAAGGTACGCAGGTTGCTCTTGAGCCGGGCAAATGACCGTCGAACCTCGCCGCCGGGCCCGCCTCCGCATCGAGGCGCTCGCTGTTTTGGCGGCGTTCAGCGCTGGATGCGGCACGACGACGGTTGGCGGCGGGAACTCTCCGCGATGGCTGGCGGAGCACCGCGGCGATTACGCGACCGCCACGACTGACGGACCGGAAGGACCCGTGGAGTGGCACAACGTCCGCATCGTCTCGACCTCACCGACCGAGGTTCAATTGCGCTCGGACAGCGGGGAGGTGGTCCCCGTCGAGCACCTGCGCGCCATCCGCGTTTCAAAGCCCGGGTACGCAATAACGGGAGGGGCCGCAATCGGCCTCGTCGTCGGTTTGGCCGGCGGCATCGGGGTCATGCGCAAGCCTGATCCTCCGGACTGCGACACTTGCGCCGGCAAGCCGATGGCCGCCGCGCTGCTCGTCTCCTCTGGGATCATTTTCGGGATGCTGATCGGTCTCGCCGCGGGCCACACCGACGTCCTGACCTTCTAGGTCTCCGCCGGCCTACTGCAGCAGGCTCACGCCGCGTCCCTTCAGATAGGAGCGGGCGCTGGCCGGCAGCGTGAGTCGCGGCGCGCTTTTCCCCTGGCCCGGCGAGCCAGGGGTGAAGACGTACGCGTCCTTCGGCGGAACCGGCGACACGTTCGACCAGCCGCTGGCACCCAGGAAGGCACGTCCGTGCCGCAACTGCGCTTGACCGGTGCTTCCCCAGGTCGCGATCGCGCAGACCTTGAAGTCGGCTGGCAAGCCGGCGTCATCGGCCCAGAACGGATGCACGCTCGGAAGCTCGGCGCCGGTGGACCACGTCATGCGGGTTGGGTCGAAGATCTCCGTCGTGAAGAGATCCAGAAAATCCGCGTCGCTTCCGGCGGCGACGACGAATTGTCCGTCGGGTTGGTGGTAGACAACCGCCAGGAACCGCCCCGTCTGCATGTTCATCGCCGGCGCATAGCTCCACGGAGCCGCCGGCTGGCCCGGATCGAACACGATCGTGCTGCGCCGGACGCCGATCCCGAACTCAGCGTCCGCCGTCAGGAACATGCCGCCCGCGATCAACACCCGCCCATCGGGCAGGCGGTGAGCGGCGTAGCGATAGCGCGACCCTGGCGTCGCGCTGCCAGCGCCGTCCTCGTCGGGGATCGCCGGCATCGGGGCGGCCGCCGTCCATTGGCCGCTGCTCCAGTCGTAGAGGTCGCAGGCTGCGCTGAGAGCCACGAGGTCCTGTCCCGGGTTTCCGATCCAGCGGCCGCCGCAGATCAAGAAGCGGCCGTCCCGCAGGTCGATCAGCGGGACACCCTCGTGCGGCGACGGCATCTGCGTCGCTTCACCCGCGGCGTCGCGCGTGAAGTCCCAGGTGCCGTCCGCGGGATTGTCGCGTCCCGGCGTGAACATGAACGACAAGCGCGTCGTGGTCGTCGGGGTGGCTGGATCGAACGGCGCGACGCCGGAGTCGATCGAGTACCCGCCCGCGACAAGGACGCGGCCGTCGGGCCCCTCGACGGCGTTGCCCGTGAAGTTGCCCCAGTACACGGCCTGTGTGGGAAGCGAGCCCGTTTCGATCCAGCGATCGGCGCGCGGATCGTAGAGGAAGCTTCGCAACGAATTCGCCGTACCGTCGTAGGACAGGACGTCCTGCCCGACCAGCAGGACCATCCCCGACGACAACGTGATCGCCACGTTGATGAACGGGACTGGCATCGGTGTTGGCGCGGCCGGCGTCCAGGCGTCCGCGTCCGGATCGTAGATCTCCGTCGCCGGCGTCGGCGCGTCGTCGGCGACGGAAATGCCGCCGATGACCATCACTCTTCCGTCACTCAACGTCACGGTGGAGTACTTCCCGCGCGCGAGGTTCATGTCGGCCTTGCGCGTCCAGGCATCGGCCGCACGCAGCGGTTGCGACTTGACGGCGGTGGTCTGGGCGACGGTGCCGTCGCTATCGTCGGCGGCCGTGCAAGCGGACGTCGCGGCGATGAACGGTACGAGAAGGGCGGTGAGAAACGGCTGTCGGTTCATGGTGGGCTCCCGGTTGGCTGGATGTGCCGCCCCTCGAGAGCACGGTGTATGCCAACAGGAAACCTGCGATGCGCACGGACGGCGCCTCGTTTCACCGGTGTGGGCGGCCCGCGACTCCACACGGCGCGTGCCGCCCTCCCCCACGTGATCGGTGGTGATCGACCACCGGCCGCCACCTGTGAGACTAGTGGACCCGCGCCGGGAGGCTCGCCTCGGCGAGCGCCTGGGCCTGATCGTGCAGATCGCAGCCCGCCTCGTGCAGGCGATCCGCGAGCGGCGCCAGCGCGTCGGCCTGGTCGACCGCGGCGCTGGCCTGCCGGGCGGCGACGGAAAGCGCCGTCTCCTCCAGCATCGCCACCTGCAGCTCGAGCCGGGCCCGCACGCGGGTGGCCGCCCCCGAGAGCGCCTGCGCGCGCTCATCGAGTGCGACCACCGCGCGTGCGGCACGGGTCAAATCGGCGCGCGCGGCCTCGTCGCCGCTCTCCGACGCCGCCGTCGTCAGCGCGACGGCGCGCGCGCGGACGGCCCCGACGTCGAGGCGTTCCAGCTCGCCGCGCAGCTTGCGGCAGCGCACGGCCAGCGTCAGCACCTCTCGCGTGACGTCCTCGGCCAGCCGCGCCAGCCGCCGCCCGTCGGGCCCGCGGTCGCCGCCCAGCCCTTCGACGATGCGGTCGTGCGCGATCGCGGCCCGCTCCGCCAGCGCCCGCTCCTGCACCTCGGCGCCGCCGAGCGTCGCGCGCGCCTGGACCAGCGCTCGCGCGAGCGCCTGATCGGCGATGCGCTGCAGGTGCGCGATCACCAGGGCCGACGATGCGGCCAGGCCCGCCAGCAGGCCCATCAACAGCGCATCCCCCGCCGCCCGGACTTCTTCGCCGCCCGCGAAGGCGTGCCACGTCGCGCCCGCCAACAGCGCGCCGAGCGCCGACGTCATCACAGTCACTAGATGACGCCGGCGACCGTCGCGCCCCCCCTGCCCGATCAGCATCGCCATCAGCGGGCCGATCGCCATCATCATCCACCAGGTCGCTCCCGAAAGCGGCAGCGCCCACGCCAGCGCGCCCACGCCGCCGGCCGCCCCGATGACCACCAGCGCGTCGTGCTGGAACCCACGGTGATCGCGAAATCGCCAGTTGATGTTCATGACGCGCTCCTTTATTCGAGCTTCAGGCCGTCGAGCAGGTTGTCGTTGACCGTCTTCCGCAGCGCCTTCTTCGCCGCGACGTCGAATCCGTCCGCCTTGCCCGCCTTCGCGGCGGCGGCTTCGTGCGCATCCAGCTCCTTCCGGCGCAGCTTGGTCAGCTCGTCGATGCGCGTCGTGATCTCTTTCCGCTCCTTCTGCTTCTCGGCGATCAGCGCGGCCTGCTTGTCCTTGCTCATCGCCTTCATGTCCGCGGGCAGCTCCGCCTGAACGTCGTCCAGACTGACGGCCCCCCGGGTGATGCCCTCGACGAGATCGCCCTCGCCGCCGACCGCCTTCTTGTTCTTCGCCAGGTATCCGGCCCGCGCGGCCTTCTCCGCCGCGGGCGCCTTCAGCGCCACGGCAGACGCCGCCGCCACCGCGGGCGCGGCCGCGCCGTATCCGATCGCCGTGCCCGCGAGCTTGTCGTGCAGCGTCGCCAGCTCGTCGTCGTAGCGCGAGCGCTCCGCCTCCATGCCGCCGTCCTGATGGATCGCCATGTACTGGCCGCCGCCCAGCGACGCGATCTCGCGCCAGGCGCTGGCCGCCGCGGGATCCGCACCGCACAGGATGGTGTGCAGCTGGATCCCCTTGCGCGCCGCCGCGCGCGCCGCGCGCACGTAGTCGTAGCCGTCGTTGTAGTCGGTATGCGGCGGCGCATCGCCGACCAGGTAGATGACCCTGACGACCGACTTGTCGTCGCTCCAGGACATCTTGTGCACCGATTCGTCGAGCGCGCGCGCGACGTGCTCGGGCCCGTCGCCGCCGCCCTCGGCGCGGAAGCTGCGCAGCCGCCGGTAGACGCGATCGAGATCCTCATCGAGATCGAACACCTTGGTCACGTAGGCGTCGCCGATGTCGCGGTAAGCGATCAGACCGACCCGCAGATCCGGGGTCGGCTGCCCCTGGGCGACGAAGCTGGCCAGGCTCCAGATCTTCTGCTTCGCGCCTTCGATGAGGCTGGTCATCGAACCGGTGGTGTCGAGCGCGAACACCAGCTCGACACGGGGCCGCGCCGCGGCCACCGGCGTCTGGACGATCGGATCGGGCGGCTCGGGCGCGCGCGGCGCGGGCGCGAGGACGACGGGTGCGCGGGTCGGGACAGCGCGGCTCTGGCGCTGCAACCCGAGCACGGCCAGCAACGTCAGCACGCCGCCGGTCAGGATGGCGTAGGTGACGATCCGCCGCGGCGGGCGGGGCGTCCGGGTCGGGGGCGACGGTGAATTGCTGCTCGGGCTGCTGGCGTCCATGAACGGCCTCCTCGGTGGTGGTGCCGGCGCAAAGACGCACCACTCCGGAGAACGATCTCTTTTTGCGGGCGAGCCGCGCCTATTGCGGCGCGTCGCCGAGCCGGCCGGTCAGAAAGTGCGCGGCCATCGCCAGCAGGCGGAGGGTCTCGTCGTGCGAAACCTCCAGGTGCAGGCGGACTTTCCGTCCCTCCCGATCGAGCTGGGCGCGCGTCACCAGCGACGAGAACCCGGTCAGCACCAGCAGCGGGTGGGTGCGCAACTTACGCTGCACGACCGGCCACTGGGTCTGCCACTGCTCCGCCGGCGCGTCGGTCTTGAATTCGGCCACCAGGTCGAGGAACGGGGCGTCGGCGACGCCGATGACCGCGTTGATCGCCGCCGGGACGGGCATGCCGTACAGGACGGGCGGCGCGCCGGGCGCCGGGGCGCGCGACTTGAACATATCGACCGCGTTCACCATCACCGCCCCGTCGGGCGGCATCAGCCCCTCCTCGGCGTCGATCCGGGTCAGCAGCGACGCCCAGCCGGCTTTCATCGACTTCGCCGCCGACGCCGGCGTGGACGCGTCGGCGCCGCCGTCCGCATCGTGCGTCCCGTTGCCGTTCCCGTCCGTCGCTCCGCCGTCCGGGGACGACACGGGCGCAAGCAGCAACGCCCGGTACGCCCGCGGCGTCACCACCGTCAGCCCCGGCGCCGCCAATACGATCAGCCGATCGTCCTGCCAGCGCCGACGCGCGTCGCGCGCGTGGCGCTCGGCGATCGGACGGCCACCCTGCGTGCGCCAGGTGAGCGTGTGGTCCGACGCCTTGGCCGCCTGGTTCAACGCCGCGCGCACCCTGGCGTCGTCGAGATGATGGCGCACGGCCACGAACGTCACCGATGGGTCCAGCGGATTCGGCGTCGCGATCAGCAGCGCGTCGAAGTCCATGAACAGATCGAGGCCTGTCCCCGAGACGAAGTCCTGCCGATCGGGAAGCCGCATCAGCAGCTCGTCGACGGGGGCCGAATAGTCCGTCCCGCGCAGTCGGTCGAGGCGCATCAGCACCGTCAGCCGCGATCCCTCCGGACCGTAGGCACCGAGATCGCTGGTCGGCGCCGGCCCGCCCTCATCGTCGGTCGGGGTCGGCGCGCCTGGCTTGTCGGTCTTGTCGGGCCGCAGGCCCAGGGTCCCCGATTCCTGGGGCGGCGTCGGCGAGGCCCGGCGGGCCTGCGCTGCCCGAGCCTTCCCCGACCCCGGCTGGGGCCGGCCGAGCGGCAGGTCCTTCACCTCCTCCAGGCTGACCCCGGCGATTTCGACCTCGACGGGGCCGGAAAACCCGCGCGCGCCCAAGGCCAGAGCGATGGCGACGACGCCGAGGTGCGCCAGCACTGACAGCACGAGGCCGAGGCTCCACCGCAACAGCATGCCGCGTCACCAAAGGGTACCGCATTCCGATCGGAGAGCTGGAATTCGGGAGTACCCCCGAGGGCCTTTCTTCGCGGAAACCGCGAAAAACCCGGGGCTTGCTGGTAGGCTTCGTCCCGGATGCCTGTCTGCTCCCGACGGCGCCCGTGTAGGAGCTCGGTGTGGGCCGAGCCCAACTACCCGATGTCGCCGATTGTGCGTTCGCCGTGCACCGATCCGTCGCTGCGCGCGCCATCCGGAAACCGCGCCGCGAGGACCGACGGCGTGGGCGCGACCCCGATCGTCAGCAGCGCTCCGTCACGCGGCCATTCCTGGACGATCTCCGTCATCGCGGCCGACAGGAACGCGCCCCCGACGCGAGCGGCGGCGGCTGTGCTGGAGGTAGCGTCCGCGGCGATCAGTCTGCCGCCGGGACGCAGGCACGGCACCAGCGCGGCCAGCCAGCGCATCGCCTCCTCGTCCTGGAGGCCGCTGACATTCTCGACGACCAGCGCGGGCAGCGTGCCGCGGCCGAGCGGCAGATCCGCGGCGGCGAGCGCGACCTCGAGCGCCCGCGACTGCTTGTGCGCGCGGCGGCGGGCGCGAAGCGCGATCGGACGGACCTCCGGCTCGACCAGCACCAGCACGCGGCCCGCGCTCGCGACCGCGTCGCCGAGCCACGGCGGCCCGATCACGACGACGGGCGCGCGTCCCTCCGTCCAGCGCAGCACGGCCGCCAGTGTCGGCGCGCTGCCGAGCGCGCCCGATAGCAAGGGTCCCTTGACGCCCATCTTCTCTGTTCGAGGCGCGAACCTATCATGAGCGAGCCGGCTTCCATGCCGTTCTGCGTGCGGCTCGGTCCAGGTGCGCCGCCCGAGCGGATTGGCGGAAAGGCGCGGTCACTGCTCAGGTTGAGCGCCGCCGGCCTGAGTGTCCCGAGGGCGATCGTGGTGACGACGGATCTGTTCGCCGCCCTGCGCGCCGGCGGTCCGCGGCTGCCGTCGACGCTGAACGCGCCCGGCGCGCTGACCTCCGTCGAGGGCGCGGCGCGCGCGCTGGCGGCGGCGCCCTGGCCCGAAGGTTTCGCGTCGGCGCTGGCGCGCGAGATCGACACGCTGGTGCCGGAGCCGGGCGCGCGCTACGCGGTCCGATCGTCGGCGTCGATCGAGGACGACGCGACCGTGCTGGCTGCCGGCCTGTTCCTGTCTCGCGTCGATGTCGCGCGCGTCGAGGTGCTGGAGGCGGTGCGCAACGTGCTGGGATCGGCGCTGTCGCCGGCGGTGATCGCCTACCTCGCGCAGCACGGCCTGCGCAGCGACGACCTCGGGTTCGCGGTGCTGATTCACCAGTTCATCGAGGGCGAGGCGGCGGGCGCGGCCGCCTGCGATTCGGCGCGCGAGGAGTCGCCGATCATCGAGGTGCACGCGGGGAAGGAGGCGGCTCTGCAGCGCGGGGGGCGCGCGCGCATCGAGGAGACGGCGCGCGCGCTGGCAAAGACCAACGGCGCCATCGAGCTGGAATGGGTCGTCGGCGAAGGCCAGGTGACGTTCCTTCAGATGCGGTCGCTGCACGCGGCGGGACGGATGCCCCGGCGTCCGGTCATCGCGCTGCCGTCGTTCGATCCGCTGCCGGCCGCGAAGGATCGCGACCTCAACGACACCGACTGGCACTGGGACGCGGCCCACAACCCCCTGCCGCTGTCGCCCGCGCAGGCGGGCCTGGTGTCGCTGGTCGACGAGCAGTGCAAGATCGGCCTGCGCCAGCGGGTGGTGGGTGGCTACCTGTTCTACGCCACCGATCCGACCTCGGAGACCACGCCGATCGGCGCCGCCGACGCCTTGCGCGGTGTGTGGGAGGCGGCGCGCCAGCGTCTGGCGCGCCCGACCCCGACGCTGGAGCAGGCGCTCGCTACCTTCGTCGCCATCTACCAGCCGCTGTTCGGGGTGGTGCAACCGAACTCGCGCGCCGCCACCGGTGTGCTGGCCGCGTTCATGCGACGCAACGGTTTCGATCCTGCGCCGCTGCTGCCAAAGCTTCTGTCCGGCGTGTCGTCGGCGGCGACCGAGCGGGCGGTGCGGGCGCGCGCGCTGGCCGAGGCGGTCGATCCGAAGCTGCGCGCGGCAGCGCTGGACGCGTACCTGGAGGAGTTCGGCGACGAGGCCCCGCGGTGGGACGTCGCCGCGCCGACGTGGCGCGAGCGATCGGCGTCGCTCGAGCGGCTGTTGCGCGGGACCAGCGTCGGCGCCCCGATCGATGATCGGCCGTGGCGGGAAGCGTCCGAGGCGGTCCGGGCGCGCTTGCCCGAGGAGATGCACGCGGAATGGGAATCGCGCTTGTCGGTCGCGCGCCGGGCGGTTGCGGTCGCCGAGGACGACGACGCCCTGTACGCGCGGCTGCAGGCGCACGTGCGGCGCGCGCTGCTGCGCGAGGGCGAACGCCTGTGGCAAAGCGGCCTGCTCGCCGAACCGAGCGAGGTCTTCTGGCTGCCGCTGGACGCCGTCCGCAAGGACGCGCGCGGCGAGGTTCCGATCGCCTACGAGGAGGCGGCGCTGGCGCTGACCGCCGCGCGCACGGCCGACGTCGAGGCGCGCACCAACCCGCCGCCGCTCGGCGCCGCCGATACGCTGGACGTCGGCACCGACGTCGTGCGCGGGCGCCCGGGCGCCGCGGGCGCGCGCATCGGCCCGGTGCGCATCTATCGGGGCGACCACGAACACGACCATGACGGCGATCACGTCCTCGTGGCGCGCACGCTGCTTCCGACGGAGCTGCCGCTGCTTTCGCCGGCGGCGATCGTGGTCGAGACGGGCGGCGTCCTCGATCACGTGGCCGCTCAGGCGCGCGAGCGTTCCATCCCGGCCGTCGTCGGCGCCGTCGGTGCCTGCCGCGCGCTGCGCGACGGCGATCAGGTGCTGGTCGACGGCGGCGCGGGTCTGGTCGTCCGGCTCGCGTAGCGCTGAGACGCACCGCAGCTCCAGCTCAGCCGCAGCTCCCGATATCGTTAAGGACGATCTGGGATTGCTAACTTTTTCGTTCTAATGATCTATTGAGAGCGCGCGCGGGGGGCAAAGCTCGGCCATGGAGCAGTTGCGGGGAAGTGATGAGCGTTTTCGGACGATTCTCGAGAACGCTCCCATCAACATCGCGGTCTACAGCCACGATTATCGCCTGCTCTACGTGAACCCAGCGCTGGCGGCGATGTGCCCGCGCGATCCGTCCGAGCTCGTGGGCAAGCACGCCGACGAGCTGTGGCCGGCGATCGTCGCGGACCCGCTCAAGCTTCACGGCGCGCGTGCGATCGCGTCGGGTGAACGGCAGACCTACGAGGTGGTGACGGAGCAGCCGGGTTGCCCGCGC
>DATFXS010000362.1:0-7676 GCA_035315605.1 Polyangia bacterium | reverse complement strand
TAGACGACCACGACGTTGGGGTGCGACACCTTGGCGATGGCCTGCGCCTCGCGCATCAGGCGGGCCCGGCCCTCGCTCTCCTTGGAGCCGCCGTCGCTTCGTCCGCGCAGGAGCTTGATGGCCACCTTGCGATCGAGCTCGGGATCGTGCGCCGCGTAGACCTCGCCCATGCCGCCCCGGCCGACCAGCCCGAGGACGACGTAGCGACCGATGGTTGCGCCGCGGGGGAGCGTCGGCAGCCCCTGGTCCTTGACCGGCTCCTTGGCCGCGGGCACGGCCGGCGAGCCCGCCGGGCGCGCCGGAGGCGAGCCCGCCGAGGGCGGGTTGGACGTCGGTGGACCGGTTGTCATCTGAAACCCGAGATCTGGGCCCCGGGGGGGAGGGGCCCACGGCGTGAGACTGGATCCCGGCTATTCAGACATCGGCTGGACCGATACCCTGTTTGAGGATCTTTGAGGATGCCCCCTTCTGGTGCTACTCAGAGACGAGTAGACTGTGACACCGTTGGACCTGGATCTGCCCCTCACCGTTTCGCCCAGCATGGTCTCGCCGACCCGGCGAATCATCGAAGCGAAGCTCGGTCCCGTGCTGGAGGACGAGGACGCGATCTTCCGGGTGGCGATGACGGCGCACGAGCTGCTGGAAAACGCGGCCAAGTACGCCTCCGACGGAAAAGCGCGTCTGGAGCTGTCCGTGACGCCCCGTGAGGAGGGCGCGATCGTGCGCGTGGTGGTGACCAACAACTCGACGCAGGAGCACATCGCCGAGCTCGGCGCCTGCTACGCCGAGATGAACGCCGCCAAGGACGCCATGGCGCACTACTTCTCGCTGATGCGGCTGAACGCCAAGGCCGGGGCGCTGTCCCGTCTGGGGCTGGCCCGGGTGCGCGCCGAGGGGGAGATGGACATCGAGGTCGACGTGGAGGGGGAGCGGGTCAAAGTCGTGGCGTCAGGCATCGTCGCCCGCTGACCAGCCACCCTCCGTCGCGGCCCCTATCGGCCCGGAGAGCTTCGGGAATCCGCCTCGGACACTGATGCTTCGTCCCCGGTCCGCCCATACGTAGATGTATGACGCCGGTTGCCACTGTCGTGAAATGGCGCTTGTCAAACGCGAATGTCGCGCTGATAATTCTACGGTCGTCGCCCCTCGCCGCCGCCTTGGAGGTCCCTCGATGCAGTCTCGTTTGTTCTTAGTCTGCACTGCGCTCGCCGGTTTCGCGCTCGCCAACGGTCCTCTCGTCGCCCACGCCGCTGATCCGAAGGCGAAGGCGAAGAAGAAGGACGATGCATCCAGCGAAGACAAGACCGGGATCGGAAAGACGCTGCAGTGGGAAGACAAGGTGATGGGGCCGGATGACAAGAAGTCCGAGCTCGACAAGATTCGCAAGGCGCAGGAGATCAACAAGGCGGCCGCCGAGAAGGCCGAGCGCGAGAAGGCGGCGAACGCCGCGCGCGAGGCGAAGGAGAAGGAAGCGGCGGCGAAGGCCGGGCCGACCACGCAGAAGCGCGGCGGCGAGGTGGCTCTGCCGTCGCTGCCCGACGAGGGGCCGCAGGGCAAGCCGAAGCCTCAGCACACCGAGGTGTCGCCGAAGCTCGAGACCGAGGCCGCGAAGGCGCCCCCGCCCGTGCTCAAGCCCGCCGACGACAAGTTCATCGACAAGCTGTTGAAGGAAGAGTCCGGGCCGAAGAAGAAGAAGGCGTCGGCCGCCGAGGACAAGGCGCTTGTCGACATGCTCTCGGCGGACAAGCCCGCCAAGGCGGCCGGCAAGAAGGGCAAGAAGGACGGCGTCGACGATCTTCTGACCGACGCGGAGAAGTCCGGGCCGATGCCGGAGACGAAGATCAAGCACGAGACGCCGGAGTGGGCGAAGCCCGAGATTCGCGAGTCGGCGCCCGCGCCGGCCTACACGCCGCCCCCCAAGCAGCAGAAGCGCGACGACGGCATCATCCGCGTCGTGCAGGGGTCGGGGCCGACCACGTCGAGCGGCAGCGCGCGGCCGGCGGTCGCCACCACGACCACGCGCAATTCGTCACCACCGTCCGGCTCGGGGACGCGCAAGCAGGCGGCGGCGATCAACTCGCGGCCGGGTGAGTGGGCGGATCCGTTCTCCGATCCGCCGTCGCGCAAGGGGAACGCGAAGCAGGTCGCGTCCACCAAGCGCACGGTCGTCGATGATGACGATGACGTCCGGCCCGCGCCGCGCAAGACGGCGGCCGTCGCGCCGGCGTCGAAGCGCTCGTCGGGCGGGGACTGGGACGATCCGTTCGAGGAGAGAAAGACGACGGGAACGCGTCGCGCTGCGACCCCGGTCGAGACGACGAAGCCCGCCAAGGCCGCTCCGGTGCGCGGCAAGGGCAAGTGGGACGATCCGTTCACGAGCGACACCCCGCCTGCGGCGAAGAAGCCGCAGACGGTGGTCGCGACGCGCGAGCCGAAGAAGGCCGCGCCTGCGCCGGCGGCCCCGCACCGGGTCGCCGCGGCGCCTGCGGAGGCGCCGGCCAAGGCGCCCGCCCAGGGCCGCTGGGGCATCCTGAAGAAGAGCCGCTAGCTCACTCCCCTCCTCTCGCCGTTCCGTCGTCGTCAGCCGCCAAGAGCGGCTTTTTTTATGCCCGAAGTCAGCCGCCCGGCGGGAGGGCGCGCCAGGCGCTCACATCGCCCCGCGCTGGCGTGTGGCGTCACGGAATTGTCGCTTTAAGTAGCCTAATTGATTAGTGAAATCTATATTTCTATATATAAAAAATTCGTATTAAAGATGACGTAAATTATCACCGATGTTCTGCGGTGATGCGCACGGCCCGCCTGCTCTCGCTGATCGCCGCCGCCGCCGTGCTGTCTTGGACGATGCCTGCACGCGCGCAGGTTGCCACATCGCTGTCGACTGCGGCCGCCGTCGTGCCTGGGAAGGGACCGCCCCACTTGGGCGTGATGGCCGACGCCGGCGCACCCGACGGCGCGAACGGCTCGCTGGTGTTCCGGCCGTTCTCGTGGCTGCGAGCGCACGGCGGCGGCGGCACCAACATGATCAGCAAGGGCGTGCGCGTGGGCGCGACGTTGCTGCCATTCGGCAGCGGTCCGTCGGCGACGCTGGAGGCGGGCCACTACTTCGACGGCGACGCCAACGGGCTCGCGCAGCGCTTCGCGGGGTCGACGTTCTCGAGCCCGCTTCTGCAGCGCCTCGGATACGACTACGTCAACGCGCACCTCGGTCTCGATGTCGGTTCGGGCCGGGTGGTCTTCTACATCCACGGCGGCATGAGCTACATCCGCGCCACCATCCACAACTTCGGCAGCGTCGTCGCAGGGGCCGCCACAGAGAACGGCGCCAACGGTTCGACGGAAGTCTCCGTCAAGGCGGACCCGATCGTGAAGGCGTGGGTTCCGTCCGCCAAGCTCGGCCTGATCGTCTACCTCTGGTGAACGACAACATGAAAACCGCCCCCCTGCTCTGCCTCCTCCTCGCCACGCTCGCCGCGGGCTGCGGCATCTCCGTCGAGGCCGACGTGCCCGACGTGCAGGTCACCCAGCGCGGCCTCGTGTTCCAGGGCGTCCCCGGCGCCGGCCTGGCGGGCGACACGTCGATGGCGAAGAGCTACACGCAGGAGCACGACAAGATCGAATTCCCCGACGGGCTGGATTCGGAGGTCAGGACGCTGGACGTCGCGCTGCGCGCCACCGGCGGCGTCGACGACCTGTCGTTCATCCACTACTTGCGCATCACGATGGCCCCCGACGACGGTAGCGCGGCGGTCGAGCTCGGCACCTACGAACCCGCGGCCGGCGCCAAGGTCGGCGACGAGATCCATCTGACGACGCTGAACCCGATCAACGTCTTCGCCGCCTGGAACACCGACAAGGCGACGTTCACGCTCGAGGTCGTCGGCGCGCTGCCCGAGCACGACTGGACCGGCGACGTCACCGCGCACTTCTCGGGCAAGATCGAATACAAGTCCTGATCGCCGCCGCCCGCGGGCTGGACATCGCGGGCCGCGTGGCCAGCTTCGATCCGAGGCGGCCATGCAGGCGCAAACCGTTGATCGAAGCTACGCAGCCAAGTTGCTGCTGGGTTTGCTGGTGCTGGCGGCTCTGATGACGGTGCCGGTGTTCCGGCCGCGCCGCCCGAGCCAGTTCACCGAGCACGGCGCGTTCGGCGCGGGCTACGGCCGCGAGAGCATCATGTTCGGCGCGCGGGCGCGCAAGGGCGCGGCGCCCTGAGCGCTCAGCGCTCCAGCTCGTAAATCGCGGCGGTCCAGGGCGCGAGCACCAGCGTGCCGTCTCGCGCGGCCCGGGGCGGGCTCTCCGTGGCCAGCGCCAGCCGCCATCGGCCCTGGGGCGCGGGCACGCGCGCTTGCGCATCCGCCAGGTTCGCGGCGGTGAACGTCGCGGCGCCGCCTGGGTCGCGGCGCTCGATGGCCAGCCAGCGTGCGCCGTCGTGAAAATCCAGCTGCACCAGATCCTTCCGGCCGTTGCGCAGCGGCGCCAGCCGCCGGCGCAGCGCGATCAGCTCCCGGTAGAACGCCAGCATCTCCGCGTGCGGCGCGCGCTCGACCGAAGCCCAGCGCAGCTTGCAGCGCCGGAACGTCTCTTCCGCCTGCGGATCCGCCCAGGTTCCCATGTCGGCGTCTTCTTCGAGAAGGTGCAGGTACTCCTGGTGGCGGCCCTTGCGCACGGCCTCCGCCAGCCCGGGATCGCCGTGGCTGGTGAAGTAGTCGAACGGCGCCTCCTCGGCCCACTCTTCCCCCTGGAACAGCAGCGGCAGCGCGGGCGTCGAGAACAGCACGGTCGCGGCGACCTTCTGGCGCGCGTGGCCGGCGACCTGCGCGATCCGCCGCCCCTGGTAGGCGTTCGCGACCTGATCGTGATTCTGGATGAACGAGACGAAGCGATCGCCCGGGTCGCCCGCGGCGGGCGCGCCGTGCCGGCGGCGGCGGTGCGGCGCGTGCTGCCCCTCGTAGACGAAGCTGGCGGTGATCGCCTTGCCGATGTCGGCGACGCGTCCGAAATCGGCGAAGTAGCCGCGCCGGTTGCCGGTCACCACCGCGTGGAGGGCGTGGTGAAAATCGTCGCTCCACTGCGCATCCATGCCGAGGCCACCGACGTCTTTCGAGCGGACCACGCGCGGATCGTTGAGATCGCTCTCGGCGATCAGCCACGCGTCGCGGCCGCGGCGCGCGGCCTCGTCGTGGAACGCGTCCGCGATCTCCTGCAGGATCGGCCGCGCCGAAAAATCGTAGATCCCCTGGATCGCGTCGAGGCGCAGCCCGTCGACGTGGTACTCGGTCAGCCAGTGAAGCGCGTTGTCGACGAAGAACCGCCGCACCTGGTCGCTGTCGGCGCCGTCGAAGTTCAGGGCGTCGCCCCACGGCGTGCGATAGCGGTCCGTGAAATACGGACCGTAGTCGTGAAGGTAGTTCCCTTCCGGGCCGAGGTGGTTGTAGACGACGTCGAGGATCAGCGCGAGCCCGTGCGCATGGCAGGCGTCGACGAGGCGCTTGAGCCCGTCGGGCCCGCCGTACGCCGTGTGGGGCGCGTAGAGATAGACCCCGTCGTAGCCCCAGTTGCGGTCGCCTGGAAACGCCGCCACTGGCATCAGCTCGATGGCGGTGACGCCGAGATCGCGGAGGTGCGGCAGGCGCGCGGCGACGCCGTCGAAGGTCCCCTCCGGCGAGAACGTGCCGACGTGCAGCTCGTAGACGACGAGATCAGCCCGCGAGACGCCGCCCCAGCCCGCGTCGGTCCAGGCGAAGCCGTCGACGGCCACGACGCGCGACGGCCCGTGCACGCCGTGCGGCTGGTGGCGTGACACCGGATCCGGGCGCGCGCCGACGTCGGGCAGCAGGTAGACGTAATCGCTGCCGGCGGAAGCCACACCGGCGTCGGCCACGGCCGTGAACACCCCGTCCGGACCGCGGGTCATCGGCAGCTCCGCGCGCGTCGCGCCGGTGGCCGGATCGAGCACGCGCACCGACAGGGCCTGCCGGCGCGGCGCCCAGACCGAGAAGGTGACCCGCCCGTCGCTGCCGACGTTCGCTCCGCGTTCGAGGCGCCAGGCCATCACGCAATAGTAAGGCCAGACGGCGGCGCGGCCACCAGTGACCGCGCAGGCGCGCCCGCCCTTTACTCGCACGGGTCTGTCGGCGAAGCTGGGTGGCGGATGGCGGCTCCGGCCAGGTCGCGCGCGTTCGCGAGTCACGATCCGCGCCAGGCGCGCGGCCGCTTGCTGATCGCGATCGGCGTCGGTCTGGTGGTCGCTTTCCTGGTCCCGCAGCGGCTCGGCGCGGCGGTGCGCGCCATCGCAGGCTGGGACGCGGCCGCCTTCAGCATGGGGGCGCTCGCCTGGGCGCTGATCTTCCGCGCCGGCGCCGACCCGAAGCGGACCCGCCGCCACGCCGCCGAAGAAGATCCCGGCCGCGGCCCTGTCTGGGCGATCGTCATCCTGTCGAGCGTGTTCAGCCTGTTCGCCACCGTCGGCGTGCTGCGGGGCGCTCGCGTCTGCGCGGTCGAGCTGCGCCCGACGTTCGTGGCGCTGAGCCTGACCGCGGTCGCCTGCGCCTGGGCGCTGACGCACACCGCGTACACGCTCCGCTACGCGCACCTCTACTACCGCGACGACGACGAAGGCGAAGGCGGCCTCTCGTTCCCGGGCGATCAGCCGCCCGCGTACCTCGATTTCGCCTACTACGCCTTCACGATCGGGATGTGCTTCCAGACGTCCGACGTCACCATCACCAGCCGGCAGATTCGCCGCGCGACCATGGCGCACGCCGTGCTGTCGTTCACCTACAACACCGCGATCCTGGCGACCGCGGTCAGCCTGGTCGTCGGCTTCTTCGGTTGATCAGCCGGGTCCGATGATGTCGCAGGGGAAGTTGAAGGTGATGTCCTTGGTGTTCGGATTGCGCCAGCTGTCGCAGGCGGCGCCGAAGAGCTGAAGCTGGGTCGCGCTCACCATGTCCCAGCCGTTGGTGTTGTTCGGGTCGAGCTGAATCGTCGTCCCCATGATCTGGACTGACGCCTTGGAGAGCATGGTGAGGTCGACCTGGATCGACTTGCCCGTGCCGTCGACGTTGTTGAGATCGAACGTGCAGCTCTTGACGCCCGCGATCGCGGCCGAGAGCTGGGCGGCGAGATCGGTCGTCGACGTGGAGGTCGGCGTGAAGACCTTCGCCGTTCCGGCCGGCGTCGGGTAGGTCGCCAGCGATGCGTTCATCCCGCGCCCGGCCGCCGTCGCGATCGTCTTCCATCCGGCGACGCCGTTGCACTGGTTCCAGACGTCGGTCGGCGTGCTGACCCCCAGCCCGGTCAGAGCGGGGTTCTGCCCCACCCCCGCGTTCGCGACGCCCTGAAGGACCGCCATGTTGAAGGCCATCCCGCCGCCGACGTCAGTCGGCAGGCCGAGGACCAGCGTGCCGATGCTGGGAGTGGCCGCGAAGAGGTCCTGCGCCCGGTAGATGATCGCGTCCGCCGGGCAGAGGTTGTTGCCGTCGTCGCAGAAATCCGTCTGCCCGTCGGTGGCGATAAGCATGTACTTCGGGCCGGTCCCCGTGTCGCTCATCAGCATGGTCTTGATCTTCGGGATCGTGTCCGCCATCGGCGTGTCCGCCTTCGAGCCCCAGGGCTGCAGCGCCGCCAGCGAGTTGTACTTGGCGGCGATGGCGTCGTAGTTCGTGGCGATGTCG
>DATFXS010000361.1:0-2237 GCA_035315605.1 Polyangia bacterium | reverse complement strand
CCTCGCGGTGAAAGTCCGCCCCCCCGCCAGCGATGTGCTCGACGTAGCGAATCGATCCGGCGCCGTGTCCCGCCCGCCGCACCAGCTCCTCCAGCAGCGCCTTGCGCCGCTCCAGCGGCACGCGCGACAGGTCGTGCCCGTCCAGGTACGGCAGGTCGAACAAGAAATAGCCGAGCTTGTCGCCGTTTTCGGTCAGCGGCGCGACGACGCCGTCGACGATCAGCGTCTCGGCGGGCAGCATGCGGACCGCGTCGCCGATCGGCTTGTCCTTGCGCGCGCCGCGCGCCGGCAGCGCCGTCCCGCGATCGGAGTAGAGCTGCACCTTGCTCCGTTCGTTGCGGGCCACCACCCGCACGCCCTGGATCGCGATCTCGTGCAGCCAGTCGTCGCCGTCCGGGGGCTTGGCGCGCGACGCCGCCCGCGGCGGCTTGGGCCGGGCCGGCAGCGGCGCCTCGCGCGCGCCGGGCGCCCCCGCCAGATCGACGTGCGACGGCTTGGAGTGCCAGACGCGGGTCCTGTCGGCGGCGATCTCGTCCATCGAGCGCCCGGTGGCGACGCTCTCGGGGCGGGTCTCGGTCAGCTCCGGGCCGCCCTCGCGGACGGCGGCGTCGCGCTCCTTGATCAGCAGCCAGGCCTTCTCGCCTTCCTCCCGGGCCCGCCGGCCCCCCAGCCGGATCAGCGCAAATCCGCCCTGAAGCTTCTCGCCCTTCAAGAAAAACTTTAAGTTTCCCTTGGCGTAGCCGGCGACCGGATCCTCCTGCGGTTGCCAGGTGCCGCGGTCCCAGAGCAGGACCGTGCCGCCGCCGTATTGTCCCTTCGGGATGATCCCCTCGAAATCGCCGTAGGCCAGCGGGTGATCCTCGACGTGGACCGCCAGACGCTTCTCCTTGGGGTCGAGGCTGGGCCCCTTCGGGACGGACCAGCTGAGCAGCACGCCGCCGAGCTCCAGCCGGAAGTCGTAGTGAAGGCGGGTGGCCGCGTGCTTCTGGATGACGAACGACAGCGTGCCATCCGCCCGGGGCTTCGCCGGGGCGTCGCCGGGCGGCTCGCTGGTGATGCCGAAGTTCCGCTTTCGGTTGTATTCGGCGAGGCCCACGTCCGTATGTTAAGACCACCACCCAGTCCGTCATGAGGCAATCGCAAACGCTGGTCCCGACCCTGAAAGAAGCGCCCTCGGAGGCGGAGGTCCCGTCCCACATCTTCATGGTCCGCGGCGGCTACCTGCGAAAGGTGGCGGCCGGCATCTACTCGTTCCTGCCGCTCGGCTGGCGGGTCGTGAAGAAGGTCGAACGGATCATCCGGGAAGAGATGGACCGTTCGGGCGCCTCCGAGGTCTTTCTGCCCGCGGTCATCCCGGGCGAGCTCTGGAAGGAGTCGGGTCGCTGGCAGAACTACGGCGACCAGCTGCTGCGATTCAAGGACCGCAAGGGCGGCGACTTCGTCATCGGGCCGACGCACGAAGAGGTGATCTCGGCGCTGGTGCGGGGCGAGGTGCGAAGCTGGCGGCAGCTGCCGCTGAACCTGTACCAGATCCAGACGAAGTTCCGTGACGAGCTGCGGCCGCGCGCCGGCCTGATGCGCGGGCGCGAGTTCATCATGAAGGACGCGTACTCGTTCCACGTCGACGTCAAGGACGCCGAGCGCGAGTACCGGCGGATGTACGAGACTTACCAGCGCATCTTCACGCGCTGCGGCCTCGCGTTTCGCGCCGTCGAGGCGGACACGGGCAACATCGGCGGCTCGCTGTCGCACGAGTTCCAGGTGCTGACCGAGACCGGCGAGGACGCGCTCGTCGCCTGCGACAACTGCGACTACGCCGCGAACGTCGAGCAGGCGGTCGCGCGCGCGCCCAAGGGCGGTACCAACCCGACCGCCGAGAAGACGAAGGTGTCCACGCCCGGCAAGCACAGCATCGCGGACGTGTCTGCGTTCCTGAAGGTGGCGCCCGACAGGCTGGTCAAGACGCTGATCTATCTGGCCGACGGCGCGCCGGTGGCCGTGCTGGTGCGCGGCGATCGCGACGTCAACGAGATCAAGCTGAAGAAGGCGCTGGGCGCGACCCAGATCGTGCTGGCGACCGACGCGGCTGTGAAGGAAGTGACGGGCGCGCCGGTCGGCTTCGCCGGTCCGGTCGGCCTGAAGGTGCCGGTCTATTGCGACGTCGAGATCTGCGCGCTGTCGGATTTCGTCGTCGGCGCCAACGAAGCCGACGCGCACCTCGTCGGCGTCAACATCGA
>DATFXS010000360.1:0-3754 GCA_035315605.1 Polyangia bacterium | reverse complement strand
CCGCTGCCGGTCGTGCCGGACCCGCCGCCGCTCGTTCCCGCCGCGCCGGCCGCACCGCCGCTGCCGGTCGTCCCCGCGGCGCCCCCCGAGCCGCCGCTCCCCGTCGTCCCGGCAGCGCCCGCGGATCCGCCTGTCCCGGTTCCGCCGCCTCCTCCGGTCGTCCCGCCGCCGCCTCCGGTCGTCCCGCCGCCGCCGGTCCCGGTGGTGCCTGCCGCCCCAGTCGTCCCACCGCTCCCCGTCGCGCCCGCAACGCCCGTGGTTCCAGCTGCGCCCGTCGATCCACCCGCGCCGCCCTTTCCGGCCGCATCCTGGCCGCCCGTTTGTGACGGGTGTTCTCCCAGCGAGCACGAGACCGTCAAGGTCGTCAGGAGCAAGAGCCGGAACGCGGTGTGTGCGGAGCGAACGCCATCCATGAGCGGCCCCGGACAGCAACCGCGATGCCATCGCGGGCGCCCGCGCACATCGGGCCGATTCGGCCCTGTCTTCAGCGGCGACCTGTCGCGCCGCTATGTTCGGTCACTGCCCGGTCACTGTCCGCGGCACGTACGGGGCGGCCATCACTGGAACGGATCGCGCCACCCCGGGCGCACGAGCGGCGGCTTCGTCGGACGCGATTCGGACTGACCGGTCGACTGACGCGCGGGCGCGGGCTTCGCGCCGGCGGGTGCGCGGTGCGCGCTCGCCTGCTTGCGCACGGACTTCTTGACGACGCGCACCGGGACAGGCGGGGACCGCCGAACGGTTGGCTTCGTGGCGGTGGGCGCCGCGGCCGGAGACTGCGGTTCGGGCATCGCCGTCGGCGTGGGCGCGACGACGGGGGCGAGCGCGGCGGGCTCGGGCGCCTCGGATACCCCCGCACCCTCGGACGACCGCAGCGGCTCGACCACGGGGCGCGATTCCGCCGCGGCAGCCTCGTCGCGGACGTCGACGATCGGCGGACGCGCAACCGGCACGACCGCCCTCCAGCGCAGGCCGGCGAACACTCCCGCCGTGGCGATCGCCCCGACCAGCATCCACAGCGGCCGCCGCAGCCGGGCTCGTCTCGCAGCCCACCCGCTCGAAGCCCACTTTCGCAGGGCGGAGTGAGCCGCCGCATCGTCGCCGATCGCGGACGACAGCTCGCCGCCGTCGCTCTCGGCGTCCGGCTGCGCATCACCCCAGTTCGTCAGCCGCGGCAACGCCGGGTGTCCGTCGATTTCCGGGGCCGGCGACAACTCCACCGGGAACATCCGGGCTATCTCACTCCGCTCGCCGCGCGTCGCGCCTTCGTTGCGCGGCTTCGGGCGCAGCGCCAGCGTCGGTCCCCCCGTGCGGGTGCCGTCGCCCCCGACCAGCGGGAACGCGGCGGTGATCTTGCGGTGCCCGGAGGACTCGACCGCCTGCGCCATCCCCACCGTCGCCTTCCAGCCCGCATGATCGGCCGGGAAGAGCTGCTTCAGCTGCGAGACGAGCGCCGCGGGATCGAAGCGATCGGTCCTGAACGCATGGCGCTCGAGCAGCAGGGCCATCTCGTTCGCGTCCTGGAACCGATCTTCGGGCGCCCGCTCCAGCGCGGTCATCACGATCTCTTCGAGGCGGGGCGCGATGCGGCGAGGGCCGGACGGTGGCGGGATCGGTTCGTTGCTGATCGCGCGCATCACGGCGAGGTCGGTCTGGCGGCGGAACAGACGGCGGCCCGAGAGCGCCTCCCACAACACGACGCCCAGCGAGAACACGTCCGAGCGGTGGTCGACCGGCGCGCCCGAGGCCTGTTCGGGTGACATGTACTCGACCTTGCCCTTGAGGCCGCCGACGTGCGTTTCGCTCAGGCGCCCGTGCGCGCTGGCGATGCCGAAGTCGATCACCTTCACCGCGCCCTCGAACGAAACCAGGATGTTCTCCGGCGAGACGTCGCGATGAACGATGCCCAGCGGTCGGCCGTCGGCGTCGGTGTGCGCGTGCGCGTATCCGAGCGCGGCCGCCGCGCGGCCGACGATGAAGGCGACCTCCGCTTGACCGAGCGGGCGTTCGCGGCGCGCTGCCCGTCGGAGGATCGCGGACAGCGTCTTGCCGGGCACCGCCTCCATGGCGATGAAGTAGCCGTCCGCGTCGTGGCCGACCTCGATGATGCGCGTGATGTTCGGGTGGTCGAGCAACGCGCCGATGCGCGCCTCGTCGAGAAACATCCGCACGAACTGCTCGTTCTCGGCGAGGTCCGGCAGGATCCGCTTGACCACGACCAGCGTGCGCAGCCCCGGCAGCTCGCCGGACAGCGCGAGGAAGGCTTCGGCCATGCCGCCCTTGGCGAGTCGGCCGATCAGGCGGTAGCGGCCGATGCGGGCGTCTGCCGCATCGCGAGATGCATTTTGGTAGTCAGATGGAGTAAGCGGTACCACCTGATTAAAATTATACAACTGAGGCGGCCTTGGGGTTTCGCCTTGTTGCGCGATCCGTGGGCGATTGTGCGTATTTAACCTACATCGAGCGGCGAAATCTGTTAAAAGCGCCGCCCATGGGCGACAACTTCTTCGAGAATCCGGCGCACGCGAAACGAGCCATGAAGGACAACCTCTTCACGGAGGTCTACCTCTCGACGGCGGTGACCACGCCGATCCAACTCAAGGGCTGGGTCAGCCACCCGAATCCTTACGAGCGCCACGGCCAGCGATGGCATCTCTATCTGTCGCGCGTCGAGGTGTTGCGACGGCTGGCGGCGCGGCACCGAAAGAACGCAGCGTCCGGCGCGGCGTAAACACGCTGGCTGAGCACCGAGACGGCTGCGTCGTCTGATCGCGCCGAAGCGCGGGTCAGGAATACGCGCGAGGGGTGGCGTTATGATCGGTGTGTCGATCGAAATGATCGACGCATCGGTCGAGCGGGGAGGGGAGCGATGGACATGGTTGGCCTTCGACGGGTTCTGGTTGCGGCGCTGTTCGCGGGGGTGTGGATGAACCACTCCCCGGTCGAGTCCGCGCCCAGTCACAGGTTCGTGGTGACGGCCGCGCAGGTGACCGACCTCGGAACGCTGGGCGGCGCGCAAAGCGCGGCTCTCGACATCAACAACAGCGGCCAGGTTGTCGGCTGGGCGGCCACAGCGATGGGCATACGCCATGCCTTCCTGTCCTCGGGCGGAACGATGAGCGACATCGGTTCCGTGTTTGGAAATGAAGACAGCGAAGCGGTTGGCATCAACGCCAGCGGAACGGTCGCCGGCACGCTGACCGATCAGGCTGGAAGCACCGCGTTCATCATGAATGGCAGCGCGGCGACCTCGCTGTTTGCGCCGATCGCGCTCAATCCGCCCTTCAATTCGACGCACGCCACGGGCATCAACGATGCCGGCGAAGTGTCTGGAGGCACGCCGTTCTTCCCCACATTCTGGTTCAGCAACGCGCACGCCGCGCAGCTGGCGGGGAACGGGGAGGCCAAGGGGCTCAACGCTTCCGGCGTCGTCGTCGGAGACGGAGACGGAAAGGGCCAGGTCTGGACCTTCAAGACTTGCCGGATCGCGCCGGACGAGGCGTGCGCGCAGGACGTGCCCCTCCCCGATCCGGCCGCCAACTACGATCCCGTCTACGAAGCGTTCGCCATCAGCGATCAGGGTGAGGTGGTCGGGACCGCCACGCGCACGGCAGGCGTACCGAGCCCCGTGAAGCGCGCGTATTACTGGAACGGCGCCGCGGCAGCGTCGGTCGAGCTCGGCGTGCTGCCGACCGGCAGCAACAGCCACGGACAGGACATCAACGGGATGCACTTCATCGCCGGCTACGCAGAC
>DATFXS010000359.1:0-4928 GCA_035315605.1 Polyangia bacterium | reverse complement strand
AGGTCAGCTCGGCGCGCGCGGTCTCGGCCCAGAAACCCTCGGGATCGTCGATCGACCGCCGGTACATCTTTTCGTAGGCCGCCGCGTCCCTGATCTGGGCGCGGGCCACGAAGTCGGCGGCGGGCGGAAACAGGCGCGCCTCGCGCGAGACCGACTGGATCGTCCCGGATGCATTTTGGTCGTTGGTGCTCATGGTCGAATACTAAATCCTTCCAGGCCGGCCGGCGGCAGCGAATCATCGATCTCGACCGCGGTCACCCGTGCTAGTGAAGGCCCGCGACGTAGCCATTTGATCAAGGCGTCGACGGCGTCGGCGGTCCCTTCGGCCTCGACCTCGACGCTGCCGTCGCGCAGGTTGCGGACCCAGCCCGCGACCCCGGCGCGACGCGCCTCTTGCGCCGTGGCGGCGCGGAAACCCACGCCCTGCACGTCGCCGTGAACGACCGCGCGAACGCGTTTCAAGGTTGGATCCGGAGCTGCGGCAGCGGCCGCGCCGCCGGCGGCAGCTCCCCAGCTCCGGCGCGCACGATCTCGAGCGGCGCGGGCGACGGCGCAGGCCGGCCATCGACCGCCGCCGACAGCACGCGGATCGAACCATCGGACGCCGCGACCGGCGCCAGCAGCCAGCGGCCGTCGAACGACAGATCCGGCATCCCGAGGTGACCGACGGCGGTGATCGATACCGACGCCGCGTCGTCGACGCCGACCCGAAACACCGCCGCCTCGTCGGGGGTGATGGCGGCATGCGCGCCGGGCGCGATCTCCGGGGCGGGGACGGCCGGCTTGGTCGCGGCGGCGAAGAACACCGTCGCGCGCTCGGGCGGCAGGCGAATGGCGGCGCCGCTGACCAGCGGCGGGGCGCGTCCGACCGCGATGCGCGCGGGATCGCGGGCGGCGCCGACGGCGACGACGCGCGCCACCTCGAGGTTGGTCATCGTCTCCGGGCTGGCGCTGAGCCGGATGGCACGCAGCTCGGTCGGCTGAGGCCCACTGGCGCGGCTGCGCGGGTTGTCGCCGGAGAGCACCCAGAGGGTGTCCGCGGCCGGGGAGAACGCCAGGTCGACCAGCACGCTCTCGCGGACGTCGGGCATGACGGACAGCGCGCCCGTCACCGGCGCGCGGCCTTCCGGGACCAGATCGAGCAACGCGACGCGGTTGCCGTCGGCGGTCGCGATCGCGAGCAGCTTGCCGTCGGGCGACAGATCCGCGGCCACGACGTGCGCGCGCTGGATCTCGGCGGGCAGCGCCCGCGGCGTGCTGCGCGCCGGGCGAAGCGGCGACGTCGTATCCAGCAGCAGCACGTCGCGCTCGCGCACCACGGCCAGTACGGGCGCGCGCTCCGCGGCCGCCAGCGCGACGATCGCGGCCGGGCCGAGGTCGAGGTGATAGATGACCTTCGGTCCGCCCGGCGCGGGGATCTCGACGACGCTGACCACCGAACGTTTGACGTCGGCGAGATAGGCGGCCCGTCCGTCGGACGACAGCGCGAGCCAGCGCGCGCCGCCCACCGCCGTCTTGCCGGCGGCGATCGGACCGTCCGGCCCGAGCTCCGCCCATCCGAGCTCGCCGCCGCCCGGCGCGAGCACGGCCGCATAGCGCCGCACGGCGATCGATCGCTCGCCGCGACCGACCTCGTTGTTGACCACGACCGGCTGCGCGCCGGACGGGGTCGCGGCCGGCACCCGCACGACGATCCCGCCGTCGCGCGTCCGGCCGAGCACCGCCGCCGGGCGCCCGCCGACCAGGACGGCCGGCTGGCGTCCGAAGGAACGCCCGCGGATCCAGAGGGTCTCGCCGATGACCGCGACGCCGTCGGGCGCCTGCATCGACAGATTTCCGGTCAGCGCCACATCGCCGCCGCCGACGTCGGAGATCTCCGTCACCTCCGGGCTGCTGGACGTCTCGGCGAGATCGAAGCGGTCCTCGACGATCTCGTGCGCGGGACCGGCGCAGGCTGCGAAGACCAGCGTCAGCAGCCCGAGGCGCGGTCCCATTTGAATCAGAGTGGGCCTTCGGTGATGCGGAAGCCGACCAGGTTGTTCGGGACCAGCGGCAGCTCGTCGTAGCGGGCGATCACGTTCTTCGACCCGTCGAGCACCTGCACCTTCGAGAGCACCAGCATCTGCACGGGACCGCTCGGCGGCAGGCACGAACCGACGTAGCCGACCACCTTCGAACCCGAGTCGTACTCGAACGTCACGCGGTGGCTGACCATGTCGCGGAGCTTCTTGTAATCCATGGCCGCCGAAAGTATCACACGCGATCGCAACCGCAACCGGCCTGTGCCGCGCCGGGGCTACGGGTGGCCGGGCGGCATCGCGGGATTGCCGGGCGGCATCGCCCCGGCGCCGGGATGGCCGGGCGGCATCATCGGACCGCCGCCGCCCATCATCGGGCCGCCGGTCAGCGACTCGTCCTCTTTCTGGATCTGGTCGAGGGTCAGGCGGACGTTCTTCGAACCGACCTGGACCTTGGGCAACGTCCCGATCGCGTCGCCCTTCTGGTGGCTGAGCGGATCGCCGTCCTGGTCGATGCGCGCGGTCAGCGTCAGCTCACCGTCGAACGGACCGTTCTGGAACGGCATGTCGGCTGCGCTCAGCTCGAACGGCAGCGGGAATTTCGCGGCGGGCAGCTTCTTGACGGCGATCAGCGTTCCGCGCGCGCTCGGGTTGTCCGAGATTCGCCGCGCCACCAGGAACAGCGTCCCCTCCGGCTTCTTCTTGGCGACCGCCGACGCCAGCTCGATCTTGCCGGTGATGGTGCCTCCCTCGGCAGCCGGTGGCGCCGCCGCCGGCGGAGCGGCAGGAGGCGGCGGCGCGACGGGCGGCGGCTGAGCAGGGGCCGGAGCCTGCGCCGCCTGCGACAGCGGCGGAACGCCGGAAGGCGCGCCCGCGTCGTCCTTCTTCGAGCAGGCGGCGATCGACGCCGACGCCGCGAGCAGCGCGATGATCTGACGACTCGTGCTCACCATGCTTCGCACCCTACCAGAGTTTCGTCCCGGGATATGATCCAGCCATGGCTGGACCGCTGACCGCCGAGCTGACCGCGCGCGAGGTGATCGCGCCCGGCATCGCCGAGCTTGCGTTCACGATGCGATCGCCCGAACGCCTCGTCTTCCGCGCCGGCCAGTTCGTTTCGGTGGCGCTGCCCTCGCCCGCGGAAGAGGCCGCCACCGCAATCCCCCGCCGCAGCTATTCGATCGCTTCGCAGAGCGACGCGGGGGACCGGCTCCGGTTCATCATCCGCGTCATCCCGGAAGGCAAGGCCTCCGATTACCTGATGACCTTGCCGCTGGGAGCGACCATCAACCTGACCGGCCCGCACGGCTTCTTCGTCCTCGATCCGGTCCACGCGGGCGACATCGTCTTCGCGGCGACCGGAACCGGCGTCGCCGCGGTGATGCCGATGCTGGGTGAGCTGGCCAAGCAGCGCAGGTCCCGGGCGTCCCAGATCGTCGTCTTCTGGGGCCTCCGGTACGAGGAGGACATCTTCGCGCGCGGCGAGATCGAAGCCCTGGCGGCCGCGGCGGGCGCCGAACTGGCGGTCCACCTGACCGCCCCAGGCCCGGGCTGGGCCGGTGGGCGAGGACGCATCACGGCAGCCCTGCTCGACCGCCTGCCCGGGTTCACGGCGCCCACGTTCTACCTGGTCGGGAACGGGGCGATGATCACCGAGCTCAAACGCGAGCTTATTTCCCGCGGCGTGAACCGCAAGACACAGATTCGGACGGAGGCCTTCTTCGACTGAAACTGGTTTAGAATCGCCGCGATGACCGCCAGGAGCCGCGCCGCGGCGACCGCGTCGCTGATGGGCGCCGTCTGGGGATGCGGCGCGAACGGCGAGCCGACCGCCGCGGTCATCGCCGTCTCGCCGCCCATGGCGTACAGCGACACGGCGTCCTCCCTGGTGATCGAAGGCGGCCCGTTCCGCCCCGCCTACCGCTTCGACTCGATGTCCGGCCAATCGAGCACCGATGTCGGCGCGTTTTCGGCGCGCCTGATACCGGCCTCGGGCACAGCGGGCGCGACGTCGGCCCCGATCGATCTCGCTCCGGTGTCGTGGTTGTCGATCGGGCTGTTGACGGCGACGCTGCCCTCCGGGATTCCGGCCGGGGCCTACGACGTCGAGGTCACCGATCCGCGCGGGCAGCACACCAGCCTGCACGCGGCGTTCCTGTCGCTCGGACCGGACCACGACCCGCCGGCCGTCAGCATCCAGGCGCCCCGCGCGCGCAGCATCATCGGCGCGCAGACGACCGTGACCGTCACCCTGACCGCCGACGACGGCGCCGGGCAGCTCGCGTCGCTCGACGCGACCGTCGCGACCGCCACGACCACGTTCACGAGCACCTGTACGGTTCCGCCCGCGACGGCCGCGACGATCTGCCATTTCCAGTTCACCGCGCCGGCGCCTTCGGGACCCGACGACATGGTCGTCATCGAGGCGCACGCGATGGACAGCGTCGGCAACCCCGCCGTGGCGCGGGCCAGTTTCCGGCTGGCGCCGCAGCCGACGTTGACCGGCCTGGCACCGACGGTGGGGCCGGCCAGCGGCGGCACCGCCATCGACATTCACGGAACCGACTTCGTCGCGCCGACGTACGATGCCGACGGCAGCCCGTTGCTGGATGGGAGCCAGTTGTTGATCGACGGCGTTCCTGTCGACCCGGTGGCGAACGCGGTCCTGGTGGTCAGCTCGACCGAGATGACGGCGATCATGTCCAGTCACGACCCGGGATACGCCAAGCTGACGGTGGCGACGGGACAGGCCGTCACCGACGCGATGTACTTCGAATTCTTCCCCGCGCCGGTCGTGCGCCTCGTCAGCCCGAACCGGGGGCCGCTGTCAGGCGGCACGGCGGTCGCGATCGTCGGTGACCATTTCCGCAACGGGCCGGACAACACCATCTGGATCGGCCCCAACTTGCT
>DATFXS010000358.1:0-2262 GCA_035315605.1 Polyangia bacterium | reverse complement strand
CCGGAACAGGGAAAGACGTCCTGGCGCACCTGATTCACGGCGCGAGCCCGCGTGCGCGCGCGCCGTTCGTCGTCTTCGATTGCGGCGCCGTTCCGCCGAACCTGGTCGAGAGCGAGCTGTTCGGCCACGAACGCGGCTCGTTCACGGGGGCGCACGCCGATCACCCCGGCGCCTTCGAGCGCGCGCAGGGCGGCGTGCTGTTCCTGGACGAGATCGGCGAGCTGCCTCTGGAGCTACAGCCGCGCCTGCTGCGCGTGCTCGATGATCATTCCGTCCGGCGGGTCGGCGGCACGGGTCAACGGCAGGTCGACGTGCGCGTCATCGCGGCGACGAATCGCGATCTCGGTGCCCTGGTGGCGGCCAAGCAGTTCCGGCAAGATCTGTATTTCCGCCTCGCCGCGGCCATCGTTCAGTTGCCGCCGTTGCGGGAGCGACTCGAGGATCTGGCGCTGCTGGTGCCGCGGCTGATGCGGGATCTCGGCCGCGGCGACTGGCAAGTTCCGGCGGCGACGCTGGCAGCGCTGCGCGGTCACAGCTGGCCCGGCAACGTTCGCGAGCTGAAGAACGTGCTGGCGTGCGCGCTCGCGTTCGTCGAGGCGGGCGTGGTCGAGCCCCATCACTTGCGGTTCGTGTCGCCGCCCTCGGAGGACGCAGGACTGGAGCGGCTGCAGCTCGGCGGCCACGCGCTGGTCCGGCTGGAACGGGTCGCCATCCGTCAGACGCTTCAGCAGGTGCGCGGCAACAAGGCCCACGCAGCCAAGATTCTGGGCATCGCGCCCTCGACGTTGTACGAGAAGGTCAAGAAGTACGGGCTCTAGCAGCCCCGGTTCATCCGCAAGAGTTCACGAATCAGTCACACGCCGGCCCGCCTGCCGGGCGCTAGCATCGGTCTGAGGATGGCGCGGGTATTGGTGGTCGATGACGATCCGGACATCAGGGTCGCCATCGCCGAGGCCTTGAAAATCGCGGGCTACGATGTCGGAACCGCCGCGACCGGCACAGGCGCTCTGAACGCCTGCCGGGAGAACTGCCCCGATCTGGTCCTGCTGGATCAAATGCTGCCGGACATCGACGGCCTGGAGGTCTGCCGGCGGCTTCGCGACGATCAAGCCACCGCGCGCGTTCCGATTGTCTTCCTGACCGCCCGCACCGGCGAAACGGAGCGCGTGCGCGGGCTGGCCGCGGGCGCCGACGACTACGTCATCAAGCCGTTCAGCACGGCCGAGCTGTTGCTGCGCATCCGGGCGGTGCTGCGGCGATCGACGCCCGTCGAGCTGAACCTGCCGCCGCTCTGGGTGCGCCTGCGCGACCAGTATCGCGTCTGGAACGGCTACGCCGAGATTCACCTGGCGCGCGGTGAGTGGCGGGACTGCCTGGAGGTCTCTCGCAGCATCCTCGACAACTGCGAGGCCGCGCTGACGGGCGCGGAGCGGACGCAACTTTACGAACGCCTGTCGCGCTGCGCGCAGAACCTCGGTGACGACGAGGGGTCTCGCAACTGGCGCGAGCTGGCCCGCAGCGCCTGAGGGCGCCGGGCGGGCGATCGGAACATGCGGCGCCGGACGCGAGCGACAGGCGCGATCCTGCTGGCGATCGGCGCCGCGCCGGTGCTCGCCGCGGGCGTGGCCGCGGCGCACGGCGTCGGCAGCAGCCAGCTCCGTCTGCGCGTCGACGGGATCCAGGTGAACGGGAGCTGGGAGGTCCTGTTGCGCGACGCGCGGCTCGCGGTCGGCCTCGACGCGGCGGCCGCGGGAGAGCCGGCCTGGCGCGAGCTGCAGGGGCGCGAGGCGGCGCTGCGCGGGTACCTGGGCGGGCGGTTGTCGCTGACCGCCGACGGCGCCGCCTGCGCGACGGAGATGTCGAGGTCGCCGGTGGAATGGCAGCCTGAACGACAGCAGATCGCCGTTCGCTTCACAGCGACCTGTCCGGCCGAACCGCGCCGGCTCGGCGTCGCGTGCGATCTGCTGTTCGATCGGGATCCGGCCCACCGGGTCTACTTCGCGGTGGAGGACGCGCGGGGCGAGCACGCCGGCCTGTTCCGGGCGGCGCGGCGCGCGGTGACGATCGACGTCCGTCAGTTTCATGCCGGGGCGGATTTCGTCGAGCTGGTGCGGGAGGGGATCGCGCACATCTGGACCGGCCTCGACCACGTCTTGTTCCTGCTGGCGCTGTTGCTGCCCGCGCCCCTCGCGCGCGCGGGCGCCGGCTGGTCGCCGCGGCCGGGACTGGCCGCGACGGCGCGCGAGGTCGTCAAGGTCGTCA
>DATFXS010000357.1:0-2572 GCA_035315605.1 Polyangia bacterium | reverse complement strand
CCGCCGCTTCCGCCGGCGCTGGTGCCCGCGCTGGCGCCGCTGCCACCACGGCCCGCGTCGCCCGCGCTTCCACCCGCACCCGCGCCGGCGCTGCCGCCTGCTCCGCTCGCGCCGGCCGCGCCGCCCGTGCCCGATCCGCCGCTGCACGCGCAGAAGACGAGAATCGCGGCCGATCCCGCGCGACCCAAGCGCCGAAAAGCGCTGGTCATCTCGGAGATTATGGCACCGCGCTGCTCACGGCGACAGCGTCACCGAACCGACGTCCAGCGCCACCTCGTAGTAGCCGTGATCGTCCCAGGCGAGGGTCCGGCCGCCCGGTTGCGTCAGCGTGCCGCCGTCGACCCTGACGCGCAGGACCTTCCCGGGCGGGAAGTGCGGCGGCAGCGTCCACGTCCAGGTCTTCGAATTTCCCGACGTGGTCGGCGCGATCGTCGCGAACATCTTCTGCGCGCGCCAGTAGGCGCCGACGTTCACCATGCTGTCGATCCAGACGTCGCCGAACGATTTGGCGTGGTTGACGGCGGCGATGAACTCCCCGATCGACACCGCCTGGTAGGCGGCGTCCGTGCCGCCGGCAAAGCCGTGAACGAGCACGGTCTTCCACTTGCCGGCGCCGCGGGCGGCGTCGACCTCGGCGTTGAACGCGGCCGCCTTCGCGCCGGCCGGCGGGATGTAGCAGAAGAGGTTGAACGGATCGGTTTCGTCGTTGGGTCCGATCGCGCCGTTCGCGACGCCGCGGTTGATGAGGTAGCGGCTGGGCGCCAGCGGGATGTAGCTGGCGTCGCCGTACGGGGCGGCCATGGTCCAGGCGTCGACGCCGAGGCGCTGCCGGATCGCCTCGTTGCTCGCGTCGATGTCCGCCTGCGTGCCCGTGTGTCGATGGCTCTTCGTGTGGCTGCCGACCTCGTGACCATCGTGGACCGCGCGCTGCCAGACCGGATCGTCGAACTCCGGCGTCTTGCCGGTGATGAGGTAGAAGGTCATCCGAACGCCGAGCGCCTGCAGCTCGGCGTAGTGCTGGATCTGCGACGAGTTCGCGTCGTCGAACGTGTACGTGACCGCGGCGCGGAACCCCGCCCAGTCGAGCACGGTCAGGTTGCCGGCGGCGCCGCTCGGGCGCGGCACGCCGCCGGCTGGCGGCGCGGGCAAGGCCGGTGAGCCGGTCGTGTTGTAGCCGGGCGGGGCGTTGCCGGCGGCGCTGCTCGCGGCGGCGACCGCGCCACCGCCCGCGGTCTCGCGGACGCCGCTGTCGTGGACGATGCAGCCGGCGGCGAGGCAGGTGACGCCAGCCAGCGAAAGCCTCGGCGCGATCGTGCGGTGTCCGTTCATCGTCGTCGTCAACCTCGGCTGTGGAGGTATTCGCGCGGGGTCATGTGGCGGAGGGCGCGAAACACGCGGTGGAACTGGGCGTAGCTGCCGAAGCCGGCCGCCAGGGCGGCCTCGAGAAGGTTCGTGCGCCCCTTGTCGAGCAGCACCGCGAAGCGATCGAGCCGCAGGCGGTTGCGGTACTCGACCAGCGACATCCCCATCTCCGCCTTGAACACGCGCGCCAGTCGGCTGAGGCTGATGTCCAGCTTCGCGGCGATCTGCTTGCCGCCCATCGCAGGATCCTTCGCCAGCATGGCGACCGTCGACGTGACGAGCCGCCGGCTCGACGATTCGTCCGGCGTCGTCGGACCGTGCCCGAGCGATCCCCGGACCGGATCGAGGATGGTCCCGAGCAGCGAGCAGAGGATGGCGGCGTGCGCCTGCTTCGCCTCGTCGACCGGCTCACCCGAAAGGGCGGTGTCGTTGAACATGATCCCGATCGGCGCGCGCGTCGACCGGATCGGCGTGCAGGTCACCCAGCCGCGCCCGACCACGCGCGTCTCGCCCTGGTGGTGCTCGACGATCGGGCAGTTCTCGAACACGGTGAAGTGCGCGCCCTCCTCTTCGGCCCGCCGGAATGCTTCCCGGTCGGTGTCGCTGACGTCGTACATGATGTGGTGCTCGTCGACGATCGCGCCGCCGAGGTCGGTCCCCCACGTGCCGAGCATCGCGCTGCGCTGGCGATCCAGCAGGAAGATGCCGGCGCGCTTGAGGCCGATCCGTTCGATCGCCAGCTCCACCGCGCGCCGGAGGATCGCGTCCGGCTCCTCGATGGGCAGGATCTCGTCGAACGCCGAGAGCAACGACGCCAGCCTTCCGTGAACGGAACGATCGACGACCCGGGGCACCGGAATCTGGGGGCCCAGGATGATCGGCCAGTCCACGCGACGGCGGCGGGTCGCCACGATCGGCAGCTTAACTTATCGCTCACGCGATCGGACGCGAACGACGCGACGCGCGCGGTATCGGCGGTTTTTGGCGGTTTTTCGGGGCGCCCCTCATACTGGACGCCGTTTCCGCCGATGGCCGCCCGAGGAGGGAGCCCATGTCGATGAAGAAGACGCTGCTTGCCGCCGCCGTCCTGTTCGCGTCGCTGCTGCCCGCCACCGCCCGCGCGGACGGCGGGCCGGTCATCGGTCTGGACGCCCAGGCGGCGCTGCCGGTCGGCAACTTCGGCGACGGCGTCGGGATCGGTTTCGGCGGG
>DATFXS010000356.1:0-2691 GCA_035315605.1 Polyangia bacterium | reverse complement strand
CTTCACGGCGCGCGACGCCTACGCGGACGACGCCGGCGCGCTGTTCAACCTGCTGACCGGCTACTCGTCGCCGCCGTCGTGGAAGCGGTTCGCCATCGCGCCCCACGGGCTGCAGGAACGGATCATCGCGCTCATCGAGCGCGAGGCGGCGCTGGGGTCGAAGGGGCGGATCATCGCGAAGATGAACGCGCTGGTCGACGCGCCGGTGATCAAGGCGCTTTACCGGGCGTCGCAGGCCGGCGTGTCGATCGATCTCATCGTGCGCGGCATCTGCTGCCTGCGTCCGGGCGTGCCCGGGACCAGCGACAACATCCGCGTCATCAGCATCGTGGACCGCTTCCTGGAGCACGCGCGCATCTTCCATTTCGGCAACGGCGGCAAGCGCGAGGTCTATCTGTCGTCGGCCGACTGGATGCCGCGCAACTTCCAGCGTCGTATCGAGGTGATGTTCCCGGTCGAGGACGAGGGGCTGCGGGATCGGGTGATCGACGAGATCCTCGGGATCGCCCTGAAGGACAACGTCAAGGCGCGGCAACTACAGTCGGACGGTCGCTATGTGCGGAAGCAGGCGGCGCAGTCGGCTGACGGGGACGGCCCCGAGGCGAGCCTTCGCAGCCAGTATCGGTTCATGGAGTTGGCTCGCGAGAAGGCCCAGGCCGGTCCGCCGCTGCCGGGCACGGGCGGGACCTATCACGTGCGACCGACGCCGCCGGCGCGGTCGGGCGCGGGTCCGGCGCCGGGAGCGACCGCCGCTCCGCCGGCGGCGTCTTCGTGACAGTGGAGTGACGGCAGTTACAGCAAGGGTCCCTCAACAAACCGGGGATTCGGCCGTATCATTATCAGCATGCGTGCTTCGCTAGCGGCCATCGCCCTTTCGCTCTGTTTGCTGGCGGCTCCCGCCCGCGCGTCCCTGGTGCTGGCGCTGGATCTGCCGACGCTGGTGAAGCGCGCCGACCACGTCGCGGTCGTGGACGTCGTCTCCGTCAAGGCGGACTGGGATGCGGGGCACGAGCAGATCCTGTCGACGATCGACCTGGTCGTGGTCGACAGCTGGAAGGGGGGCGCCGCCCCGGGGTCGCACCTGACCGTCGTCCAGCTGGGCGGGACCGTGGGCGACCTGACGCAGACCGTTCACGGCATGACCCGCTTCGTTCCGGGCGAGCGCGCGGTGGTGTTCCTGACCGGCCGCGCCGAGCACGCGAGCGTCGTCGGCATGGCGCAGGGGAAGCGCCAGATTCAGCGCGACGCGGCCACCGGAAGACTGTTCGTTCGCGCGCCCGATCGAGCGGGCGCGACGTTCATCCGCACCACCCCGGCCAGCGCCACGGCGCCGGTGTTCGAGGTCCGGGCGCGTCCGCTCGATGAGCTCAAGGCCGACGTCCGGAGCCTCGCGGTGACGGCGAACCCGACCAGCGCGCCCGGCGCGAAGCCTGGATCACCCACCGGCGGAGCGCGGTGAAACAAGCCCTCCTCCTGGGCGCCGCTCTGGCGATGACGCTGGCGGCGTTTGCGCGCCCCGCTCAGGCGTACGTCCGCTACAAATCTGCGAACGGCAAGCCGTTCCAGTGGGCACAGTCCTGCATCTTCATGACCGCCTATCCCGTCGACCTCGAGGGGATGATGACGCTGGACGAGATCCTGTCCGACACGGACGCCGCGGCGGCGACGTGGAGCAACGTCAGCGACTCGTGCACCTACTTGCAGATCATGGTCGCGAGCTCGACCGACAAGACGCCCCACGCGGCCAACGACGGCCACAACAACATCATCTTCCGCAGCCACGACTGGTGCAAACAGACAGCGACGGGCGGCTGTGATGCGAACGTCTCGTACGACCCGGCCGCGCTGGCGCTGACGTCGGTGTCGGCCAGCACGTCGACCGGTCTGATCAAAGACGCTGACCTCGAAGTGAACGCCACCGACTTTCACTGGGCCGATCTGGTGATGCACCCCGACCTGATCGGGGACGGCCAGTCGATCCACGATCTCCAGAACGCGCTGACCCACGAGATGGGCCACGTGATCGGGCTCGACCACACCTGTTACCTGCAGCCGCCGCCGCTGATCGACAACAACGGCAACCCGACGCCGGATTGCGCCAACGCGCCGCCCGACGTTCTCGCGACGACGATGTTCCCTTCGGCCAACCCGGGCGACACCGACAAGCGAACGCTGGCGCCAGACGATCAGCAGGCCGTCTGCGACATCTATCCCGCCGCGCAGGATCCGATGGTCTGCGCGCCGCCGCCGCCGTCCACGCTGCAGGGCTGCTCCGGCTCCGGCTGCACGACGGGTGGCGGCGCCGCGCCCGCCGCCGGGTCAGGTCTGATGGTCGCGGCGGCGGCATTGCTGATGGCGCGCGCGCGGCGGCGGCGCTCGAACCGAGGACGACTAGAACCGTGATGGGCCCACGCCCTGGCATCGCACGCCTGTCCCTGGTGACGGCGGCGGTGTCGCTGGCCGGTGTGTGCCTGGCGAGCACCCCGACGTACGGGTATGTCCGCAAACGGACGGACGGCGGCGTCGCCGAGTACTGGCAGGTCAGCTGCGTTCCGGTGACGATCTACACGTACGGCTTCACCGACATGACGCGCGATCAGGTCGCGACGTCGATCGGCGCGGCCGCGCACACCTGGAGCCCGACGGAGGTCACCTGCGCGGACGGCACGACGCACCCGTTCCTCGAGATCG
>DATFXS010000355.1:0-3023 GCA_035315605.1 Polyangia bacterium | reverse complement strand
GCGCTGCCTCCCGCGCCGGTGGTGCCGCCCGCGCCGGTGGTGCCGCTCGCACCAGACGTTCCGCCGGCACCGATGGCGCCGCCCGTTCCTGCTCCTCCGCCACCGGATGCGCCCGCCGCCTGACCGCCCGTCGAGCCGCCGCCGCCGCCTCCCCCACGCCCCGCCTGATCGGTGCTGCCGGCACCGACGCAACCGGCGCCAAGAAGGACGCCC
Source organism: Polyangia bacterium (assembly GCA_035315605.1). Classification (GTDB taxonomy): domain Bacteria; phylum Myxococcota_A; class Polyangia; order Fen-1088; family Fen-1088; genus JADGRB01. The sequence goes on along the minus strand of DATFXS010000355.1, from coordinate 2,810 downwards.
ATTGTCGCAACGCAGAGAAACGCCGTCTTCATGTCCTTCGCATGTTTCGAGCCCGTCACAGCTGATCACACATTCGACCGCTGGCCGGCGCGATCGTCCCTCCGCCGAATTCCGTGATCAGCGGTCTGCTCGCCCCACATGTCCGGGCGATGTCGAACCGGACCGCGTTCACCAGGATATCGATCACCGCTCTCGCGCTGGCGGCGTGCGCGTCACCAACGATCACGCCTTCCGCTCCGGATGGCGGCGGCGGAAGTGGCGGCGGGGATGCCAGCGGAGGGGCCGGCACGGGCGGCGCTCAGATCGGCGGCGCTGGCGCGCTCGGCGGCGCCGGCGGGGCCGGCGGCACGGTCGCGGGCGGAAGCGGAGGCTCGATGGGCGGCGGTAGCGGCGCCGCCGGCGTCGGCGGTTCGAACGCCGGCGGCAGCGGCGGCGGTGCGGCGGGCGGCGGCGGTGCGGCGGGCGTCGGCGGTGCGACGGGTGTCGGCGGCGCTGCTGGCGCCGCGGCCGGTGGCGGGGCCGGCGCAGGCGGGACGTCGTCCGGAGGCGGTCAAGGTGGCTCCGGCGGGCAGGCCGGGGTCAGCGCCGCGGGCAATCCCTGGATCACCTTCGATCCCGCGGGCGTCGTCTCGCGATCCAACGTCATCCTCAGCAAGGCCAACACGGACCCGACGCAGTTCATGCCCCTCGGTAACGGCGCGCTCGGCTCGGCCGTCTGGGCGGCCGGCGGGATCACGGCGCAGCTCAATCGCGTCGACACCTTCCCGCAGCGCAAGTCGCCCGGTCAGGTGACGATCCCCGGCCTATCGAAGCTGACCGGCGCGACTGACTTCAAGGGCCGGCTCGACCTCTACGATGGCGAGCTCGTTCTGTCGGGCGGCGGGATGACCGCCAAGATCTACGTGCGCGCGGATTCGGACGAGCTGGTGTTCGACGTGACGGGCGCGGACCCGTTGTCCACGCAAACAGCGTCGGTGGGCCTCTGGGGATCGCGCAAACCGGCGGCGGCCGCCACCGGCGCCATCGCCACGCTGGCCGAAAGCTGGAGCGACAGCGGCCTCGGATCCGATGCGACGCTGAAGTTCGGGACGCTCGCCGCGATCACGGCCGGCGGACGGAACGTGAAGGCGTCGGCGAGCGGTCTGACCGCGACCGTGACCTTCCAGCCGAACGCCGACGGCTCGTTCCGCGTCATCTGCGGCTCGCCCAGCTACAACGGCAGCACGCCCGCCGCCAGCGCCGCCAGCGCGCTGCTCGGCAACGACGCGTCGGTCGCCGGCCTCGACACCACGCACACAACCTGGTGGCACGGTTACTGGGGCCGCGTGGGGTTGGTGAAGATGACCTCGAGCGACGGCACCGCCGACTACATCGAGAATCTGCGGACGATCTATCTCTACGCGAGCGCCTCCGCATTCCGCGGCGCTTATCCCGGTTCGCACGCCGGCATCGCCGACCTCTTCAACTTCAGCCAGGACACGATCGCCTGGTACGCGGGCGGCTTCTGGTTCTGGAACATGCGCATGATGGTCGCGGCGAACCTCGGCTCGGGCGCGTTCGATCTGAACGTCCCGGTCTTCAACCTTTATCTGTCGAACCTGTCCAACATTCAGGCCTGGACGAAGGCGCGCATGGGCAATCGCTCCGGCATCTGCCTGCCTGAAACGATGCGCTTCAACGGCAACGGCTGGTACCAGAGCGACGGCGATCAGTCCTGCGACCAGACGATCGCGCCGACCTGGAATTCGCTGACCCTGTCCAGCGGCGCGGAGGTCGGCCTCTGGGTGTGGCGGACCTACTCGATGACCCAGGACGCGGCGTTCTTGAAGGCGAACTTCCCGCTCATGCTCGAGGCCGCGCGCTTCCTCTTCGCGTACGCCACGACAGGCAGCGACGGAAAGCTGTCCACGAGCCCGTCCAACGCGCACGAGACCCAGTGGGGCGTGACGGATCCGATCACGGACATCGCCGCTATGCGAAGCCTTTTCCCGGCGGTGGTCTCGGCCGCTCAGGTCGTCGGCTCGAGCGATACGCTGATCGCGAACCTCAAGACCGCGATCGCGTCCGAGCTGCCCAACCTTCCCCGCACCGACACCAAGCGGACGCAGGTGCTGACGCCCTCATCCGACAGCGGCAGCGACATCTTCGCTTACTCGACCCAGCCGACCGCGCAAGGTCACAACTCCGAGAACGTGGACCTCGAGCCCGTCTGGCCGTACGACGTCGTCAACGACAGCACCGACGCGACGGAGTTCGCGGTGGCCAAGCGCACCTATTCGTCACGTAGCTCGAAGAACGCGCACGACTGGACCAGCGACCCGATCGATGCCGCGCGCCTGGGCCTCGCGAGCGAGGTGTCATCCACCATCACGAACGGCATCGCGAGCTGGCAGGTCTACCCCTCGGGGTTTGCGGTCTGGAAGGACACCAGCCTGGACGAGCCGTACCTCGAGCAGCTGGGCGTGTTCGCGACGGCGATCAACGAGGCCCTCGTGCAGGGGTTCGACGGTCTGGTGCGCATCGCGCCGGCGTGGCCGACCGCCTGGAGCGCCTCCGGCACCGTCTACGTGCAGGGCAAGTCGAAGGTGGACGTGCAGATCGTGAACGGCGCGATCGCGTTCGCGGTCCTCGAAGCGGGGACGACGGGAACCGTCAAGATCCGGAATCCTTGGGGGACGACGCAGGTGTCGATCCTCGACTCGGCCACGAACCAGCCGGTCGGCGCCGCCACCGCCGACGCCACCCTTTCCGTCAGCGCCCAGGCGGGTCATGCGTATCTCATCAAGAAAGCCAGCGACGCGACACCGAGC
>DATFXS010000354.1:0-4554 GCA_035315605.1 Polyangia bacterium | reverse complement strand
CGCTGATCACCTTCTGGTGCCGATCCAGCAGTTCATCCGTCCGGCGGACGCCCTCCTCGCGCCGCGCCACCAGCTGCTCGCGCCCTTGAAGCGTCACGACGTCGGTGGGATCCAGCGTGATCAGGCCGGCCAGCGGCGGCGCCAGGACCCGCCGGCGCACCTCGTCCGCCGACATTTGCGCGCCGAGACAGGTCCGCGCGATCTCGGTGACGGTGATCGGCGCCTCGAACAGATCCGCGTACAGCACCGTCGCCAGGATCGCCCAATCCGGATCCGCCCCGTCGACATCGATCGCCGCCGCTGGCGCTGACACGGCCGCGATCGTCGACGTCGGCGTCGACGTCGACCGCGCCCTGCCCGACACCGTCTCGCGCGCAAAGTCCCACAACCGCTGCGCGCTCCCTTCCCAGCTGAACGTCGCCGCGCGCGCCAGACCCCGCGCGCGCGCCGCCTCCCGCTCTCGCTGATCGCTGACGAACACCGCGATGGCGTCGGCCAGCGCCACCTCGTCGCCCAGCGGCACCAGCACCGCGGCGCCGCCGCTCACCTCGCGCAGCGCCGGCACGTCGGTGGTCACGACCGGTGTCCCGCAGGCCATTGCCTCGACGACCGGCAGGCCGAAGCCCTCGAAGTGCGACGGGTACGCCAGCACCTCGGCCCCGCCGTAAAGGGCGACCAGATCGTTCTCGGGCACGTAACCGAGGGTGTGCAACCGCCCGCTCGCCAGCCGCGTGGCGAGCTCGGCCCGCAGCTCGCGATCGCGCCAGCCCCGCCCGCCGATCACGACCAGATCCAGATCGGCCATCGGCGTGCCGGCGTGCGCGCGCAGTCGATCGAACGCCCGCAGCAGCGTGGGCAGGTTCTTGCGCGGCTCCAGCGTGCCGACCGAGACGATGTAGCGCCGATCGAGCCCGTAGGCGCGTCGCACGCGCTCGATCTCCGACGCGGACGGAACGGCGCAGGCCGGGTGCGGCGCGCCCGGCAACATCAGGATGCGGTGCTCGGGAACACCCAGCAGGTCGACGATGTCCTTGCGCGACGCCGCCGACACCGTCCCGACCGCGGTCGCGCGCCGCACGATCAGCGGCAGCAGCGGACGCTGAACCGCCAGCTTGCCGATGTTGAAGAACTCCGGCATCCGGATGATCGCCAGATCGTGAACGACGTTGGCGAACGGACAGCAGACGTTCAGCGGCGCGATGTAATTCGGGAACAGCGCGAAGTCGGCGCCGCTCTCGCGCAACATGCGGTTGGCGTCGCGCTGCATCCAGATCGCGCGCACCGGCACGCCCCCGACGCGCAGCCGATCGCGCCAGCGATCGTACAGCTCCGGGGCCGGCTTGCCGTTGCTGATCAGCACGACCTCGTCGCCGGGCGCGCGCGTCGCGATCAGACCATCGACGAAATGCTCCGTGTAATAGCCGATGCCGGTCCGTTCGGCGGAGCAGGTGCTGACCTCGACGGCGAGCCTCATGCCAGGGCAAACATACCGAACGACCGGCGGCGTTGGTATCGGGGCCTTCTGGAAGGCGTCCGGGGCCTAGTTTGACGCGTCGGCGGGCCGGTTCTCGAGCGGGGTCCCGGCCTCGATGCGCAGCGGCGCGCGCTCGAGCTTTCGCGGCTTCGCCGCATCGACGCACAGGCGCGACAGGTCCGGGCTGATGCGCTCCCAGAGGCCTTTCCCCACTTCGGCAGGCAGCGTGCGCTTTTCGCCGGCGAATGTGGTCGACGTGCTGCGCAGGCCGGTCACGCCGCTGCGGACGTAGACCGTCGCGCTGGCCTGGTCACCGTCCCCGATGTACTCGCCGTCGAGGTACGCCACCAAGTTCAGGGTCACCGCCATCTCGCGGTACTGCTCGGCGCTGTCCAGCGGGCGCAAATTGGTGATCACCTTCAGCCCCTTCGCCCGCAGCGAGGCGATCACCTGCTGCTGCACCCGGTGCGCCCCTTCGCCCTCGAACGTGAAGACCGCGAACTTCCCCTGCGGGGCGGGCAGCGGCGGCTCCTTCGGCTGCGCGCGCGCCACCGTCTTCGCGTTGGGGGCCGATCGGGCCTTCCGCCTGGCCAGGGCCGGGGGCGCCGCCGCCAGCACAATCGCGAGCCCGATCGTGGTGACGGCACGTACCGGGATCCAATGGCGCACGCAGTTGTTATCGTATCCCAGTTCAACGCAGCGAGGGAGCCATGGAAAACCTGTCGATCGAAGTCCTCGCCACCGTGGTCGCGACCGAGCTGGCCGCGGCCCACCCGCAGGTCGACGATGCGTTGCGCGACGCGATCGCCGCCCGTATCGAGACGGGGATGCGCCGCCTCGCCCGTCAGGAACGCGACGCGTGCGCCGCCCTCTGCCTGGAACGTCAGGCGATGTGGGAGGCGACCGAGGCGCGTTCCACGATCGCGGCGCCGCTCCGCCAGGAGGCGCGCGCCCGCAGCAACGAGGCGCAGGTGATCGCCGATGCGATTCGCGCCGGGTTGACTACCCACGCAACGGGAGCATGAAGACCGGCGTGCGCGTCACGACCTCGAAGCCGAAGTTCCGGTAGAGATCGAGCGCCCGGTTGTTGGCGGCCTCGAGGTCGAGCTCGACGTCGGCCGCGCCGGCGGCATCCAGCAGGCGCAACGCCTCGGTCATCAGGCGCGGGCCGAGGCCCTGCCCGCGGTAGGCGGGGACGCGCCCGAGGACGCGGACCTTTCCGCGCGTGCCGTCGGATGACGTGCGCACCAGCCCGGCGATGCGATCGCCGTCGAGCAGCGCGCGCCACCTTGCCACGCCCGACACCACGGCTTTCCGGAAATCGGCGAGCGGCTTGGCGCTGGTCGACGGCGCGTGGCGAAACATCTCGAGCAGCGCGGCGTGCGCCGCGTCGACGCGCGCGGCGTCGACGTCCACCCACGACCAACCCGGCGGCAGCGGCGCTGGCGGCGCGGGTGGCGGCGCCGATGGCGGGCGGCGCATCTCGAAGCAGTCGTAGGCGTGCGCGAACCCGGCGGCGCGCAGCGCCTCGTCGAACCCGCCGGCGTCCGCCAGCGACGCGGGCAGCGGGACCTGCAGCGCGCTCCTTTCACCGGCGCGCGCGAACACGATCGCCGGCTCGACGACCAGGCGGATGAACTCGGACGCGGCCGGCGGCGTGCGAACGCCGAGCGTCTCCAGGTTGGCGGCGTCGGCGCCGTTGCGGATGCGATCGACGACGGACGCGACCAGCGCGATGCCACCGCCGTCCTCGAGCACGGTCACGCCGACTGGATCGCTGCTCAGGTCGAGCAGAAGCGCCCGCACGAGGGTGAGATCGTGGACCTGCCCGTGAGCGGCGCAGAACGCGACGACGGTGTCAGCTTCGGCCGGCGCGAACGGCCGGCGGCGCAATGAATTACGGCCCAACCTGCCAGCAGCCGATCTCGTCCGGACCCCGTTCTTCGCAGGTGCTCGTGCAGAGCGCCGGCTTCGCGCAAGCGCAGGTGACGGTCGCACCGCAGCCGCTCGGGCGCGCCACGCAGCGGTAGGTCCAGCTCTCGGCGCCATAACAACAACCGTTCACGTCCGTGACGCGACCGTCGCAGTTGGGGGGAGCGGTGGCGTGACCGGCATCGGGGCAGACGTACGAGGCGCCTCCTGATGCGTTCAGCAGGCAGACTTCGCTCGCCGTGCACGCGGCGGCGTCGCCACACGCGGTCGTGCCCGCGTCGCCGGAGTCGGTTCCGCCGGTGCCCGCGGCGCCGCTCCCGGTGCCTGCGGCGCCGCCCGCTCCGGTGGTCCCCGCGGCGCCGCCCGTTCCGGTGGTCCCCGCGGCGCCGCCCGTTCCGATGCTGCCAGCGCTGCCGGTGGCGCCGCCGTGGCCGGTCGTGCTCGCGTCGCTTGTCGCGCGGCTGCTGTTGCACGCCGCGAGCAGGAAGGCGACCGCGAGGCAGGCGTTCCGGAGATCGCGCGCGGTCATGTCAGGGCGCCAGCAGCGTGCAGGCGATCGAGTTGCCGCCCGTCTCCGAGCAGGTGTGGCTGGGCGCGCAGAGCGTCGCCGCGCACGCGCAGGTGACGGTGGCGCTGCACCCGCTCGGCCGCGCCGCGCAGCTGTAGCTCGGGATCATCGAGCAGCATCCGTTCGGATCCAGCATGTATCCGTCGGGGCAGGTGCCGCCGTCCTGCGGGCAGAGCAGCGCACCGCCCGCGGTCACCGTTCGCACGCAGACCTGGCTCGCTGTGCAGGCGGCGTCGCCGCAGGCCCCGCCGCCGTCGCTGTTCACGCCCGCGTCGTTCGTGACGCCGCTGCTGCTGCACGCGGCGAGCAGCAGCGCGACGGCGAAGCATGCGATCCGGAGCTCTCGCGCGATCATGGGCATCCGTTGCAGCGACAATACCAGGCGTTGTCAGTCCGGCAGGCGCAGAAGTCGTTCCCGTACGGACAGTTGATGCCACCAGGAACGGGACCCGACGGCTGCGTGCAGCTGCTGCCGTTCACCGGCTCGAATGCGGGACAGGTGATGCAGTTCCATCCGTTCACCGCGCCCTCGGCCCGGCAGCCGCACGTCTCGCCGGGGTAGTTGCACACGTCCGTCGTG
>DATFXS010000353.1:0-5952 GCA_035315605.1 Polyangia bacterium | reverse complement strand
CTGCTCGACCTGATGCTGCGCGCCGGGTCCCACTGGGTCCTCTACCTGCTGCTCGGCCTCAGCCTGGCCGCGGTCTCGATCATGCTCGAACGGCTCTGGTTCTTCGTGCAGGAGCGCCCGCCCAGCGGGGTGATCGCGGCGGCGATGGGCGCGCTCCGCAAGTCGGGCGCCGGCGAGGCGCTGGAGAAGCTTTCGGGCGCGCGATCGATGCAGGTCGCGGTGGCGCGCGCCTGCCTCGCCCACGCCGCCGATGGCCCCGCGGCGGTCGACGAGCACAAGGCCGCGGCCATCGAATACGAGCGCGGCCGCTACGAGCGGCGCCTCGCGTTCCTCGGCACGCTGGGCAACAACGCGCCATTCGTCGGCCTTTTCGGCACGGTGCTGGGGATCATCCGCGCCTTCCACGACCTGGCAGGCAACACGATGCAGGGGACGCAGGCGGTGATGTCCGGCATCGCGGAGGCGCTGGTGGCGACCGGCATCGGCCTGCTGGTGGCGCTGCCGGCGGTCGCGACCTACAACGCCTTCACCCGCCACGTCGAACGGGCCGCCTCCGCGGCCGAGGTGATCGCCCACCAGATCCTGGCGTTCCTCAAGACCGGACCGGCGGGGGCCGGGCCCGCACCGGCGCGCCTGAACACGCAACCGGAAGAAGCGTGATGGCGTCCGCGACGCGAAAGCGCGGCATCATCGTCGACGTCAACGTGACGCCGCTGGTCGACATCATGCTCGTGCTGCTGATCATCTTCATGCTGACGGCGAACCTGATCGCGAAGCAGGCGATCGAGGTCGAGCTTCCCCGCGCCTCGCAGAGCACGACGCTGAACCCGACCACGCTGGCGGTCACCCTGACCCGCGAGGGCGCCCTGTACCTGAACGGGCGGGCGACCACGCCGGCCGAGCTGCGCGCGGCGGTGCGCGACGCGGTCGCCAAGGACCCGAAGACACAGGTGATCATCGCGGGCGACAAGTCCGTCTCCCACGGCCGCGTCGTCTGGGTGCTGGACGTCGTCAAATCGCTTGGCGTCGCGTCGTTCGCGATCCAGATCGATCCGTCCGCGATGACAGCGCCCGGAGAACAATGACGCGAGACCTTCGACTGCCGATCTGCGCGGTTCTTTCGATCGCGGGGCACATCGTGTTTGCGAAGGGCCTCAGCCATCTGCCCGCCCACCAGAATCCGACGGTGCGGCGGCGGGTATCGATCCGCGTGATCGCGCCGCCGCCGCCCGAGGAGCCGCCGCCGGAGCCGGTCCGCGCCCCGGAGCCGCCGCCCAAGGTTCCGCACGAGCGGCCGCGCGCCCGGGTCGCGCCGATCGCAACGGACGCGCCGCCGCCGAAGATCGTTCCGCCGCCCGACCAGCCGCCCGCCCCCGCCGGCGACGCGACGCCCGTGTTCGGCATCAGCATGGAGTCGACGTCCCAGGCCGGCAGCGGCCCGGCGATGCCGGTCGGCCGTACGCCGCGTCCCGCGCCCGCGGCGCGCGCCGACGCGGAGCCGATCCGCGGCGGCGTGATACCGGTTCCGGCCTACCAGGTGACGAAGATGCCGGTCCCGGCGGCGCGCTGCCAGGGCCAGGGAAAGTACACACCGGAGGCGATCCAGGCGGCGATCGAAGGGACCGTCGTTCTCGATCTGCTGATCGACGAGCGCGGCCGCGTCCGTGACGTCCAGGTGGTGTCCGGCCTCGGCTACGGCCTGACGGAGGCGGCGATCGCGGCGATCAAGCAATGCCCCTTCAGCCCGCCCGAGAAGGACGGCACGCCGGTGGCGTTCCGCCTGCGCGGCTTCAAGTACCGTTTCGTGCTGCCGGACCAGGGCGAGTGAGCAGCCCGCTCCGGATCGTGGCCCGCATCTTTTGGCGGGAGGCGATTCGCGGCCTCCTCCGGCACAAGCTGCGCAGCGCGCTGACGACGCTGGGGATCACGATCGGCATCGCCGCGGTCGTGCTGGTCGTCGCGATCGGCGAGGCCGGCAAGGCGCGCGCGGAAGCCGCCCTGAACAGCCTGGGCGACAACCTGGTCTGGGTCGAGGCCGGCGCGCGCAACGTCGCCGGCGTCCGCACCGGCACGCACGGAACGACCTCGCTGATGCTGGACGACGCCGAAGCGATCCGGCGCGAGGTCCCCCTCATCACGCGGCTGTCGCCGCAGATCGACGGCACCATCCACGCCATTCACGGCGACCGCGACTGGACCACGCGCTTCCGCGGCGAGACCCCCGAGTACCTGGCGATCAAGCGGTGGACGGTGGCGGCGGGCGCGCCGTTCACGGACGAGGACGTCGCGCAGGCGGCCAGCAAGATCCTGATCGGCGAGACGGTGCGCCAGCAGCTGTTCGGCGACGCGGACCCCGTCGGCGCCACCATCCGCGCCTCGGGCCAGCTGTTCGAGGTGATCGGCGTCCTGACGCCCAAGGGACAGTCCGGCGACGGACGGGATCAGGACGACTGGATCTTCCTGCCCTACACCACCGCGCACGCCAAGCTGCGCGGCAAGGGGCCGATGTGGCTGGACGACATCCTCTGCTCCGCGGCGTCGCCCGAGACCGTGAACCCCGCCATCGACCAGATCATCGCGCTGATGCGCCAGCGCCACCACATCCGGCCTGGCGAAGAGGACGACTTCAACATCCGCCGCCCCGACGAGGTGATCAAGGCGCAGATGGAAGCGAGCAGCACCCTGTCGGCGCTGCTGATCAGCGTCGCGCTGATCTCCTTACTGGTGGGCGGTATCGGCATCATGAACGTCATGCTCGCCTCGGTGACACAACGAACGCGCGAGATCGGCATCCGCCTGGCCGTCGGCGCGACGCGGGGGGCGATCGAGCTGCAGTTCCTGGGCGAGGCGGTCGTGCTCGGCCTGGTCGGCGGGCTGGCCGGGATTCTGGCCAGCCTGGGCGGAGCGTCCAGCACCGGTCGGGCGCTGGCCTGGCCGATCTCCATCTCGGCGCGCGCCGTGGTCGTCGCCGTCACGTCGTCGATCGCCGTCGGGCTGTGCGCCGGCTTCTACCCGGCCTGGCGCGCGGCCCGACTGGATCCGATCGAAGCGCTGCGCCACGAATAGAGACTTCGTCGGGAACTGTGGGCGTCAGCGGCGTGACGAGTGTCGTGTTCGCGACAGCTCGACGGTGACACGACCGTTCGAGATTCCTGACCAACTCCTTCAGGACGACGAGCACTGGTCCGATGAAAGGTCTCAATACAAAATGCTCGCCCGCCAAATTCTCAAACACGACCCCACGTCCCGAACGACCGCCCGATTCCTCGCCGCCGGCATCGGCGTCGGACTGGTGATGGCCGGCTGCACGTTCTCCCCCGACGAGACGGGCGCGAACGGCGGCGTTCACACGCCGCCGCTCGGCAGCGGCGGAACTGTCGGCCTGGGCGGCTTCAACGGAACCGGAACGGGCGGATCCGGGATCTCCAACCCCGACGCCAACTGCGGCGACGTCAGCCACGGCGCGACCCGGCTTCCGCCCGACATTTTGATCGTGCAGGACAAGTCCGGGTCGATGGGCGACTCCGCCGACGGAAAATGCACCAGCAACTGCGGCGCGAACTCCAAGTGGAGCCAGGTCACGACCGCGCTGAACCAGGTCGTCGGCATGACCGACACGAGCGTCAACTGGGGCCTCAAATTCTTCGCGGACAACGGCCACTGCGGCGCCAACGCCGCGCCGATCGTCTCGATCGGCGCCGGCAACGCGGCCGCGATCGCAAGCGCGATCGGCAAGACCAGCCCGGGCGGCAACACGCCGACCCGCGATGCGATCACGACCGGCGCCAATTACCTGATGGGGCTGACCGATACGAACAAGAAGTACCTTTTGCTCGCGACGGACGGCCTGCCGAACTGCCCGGCCGGCTGCAGCCTGACCAATCCGTCCAGCGCCTGCACGATGACCGACAACCCGGCCGAGGACAAGGCGGCGACCGACGCCGTCGCGGCGGCCGCGACCGCCGGTTTCCCGACCTTCGTCATCGGCGTCGGCATGACGGGCGCGGATGCGACGCTGAACGCGATGGCGATGGCGGGCGGCATGCCCCAGTCAGGCGCCGCGACCGCGTTCTACTCGGTGAGCGACACGGCCTCTCTCGAGAACGCGCTGAACGCGATCCTCGGGCGCGTGGCGAGCTGCAAGTTCGACATCGGCAACGCGCCGAACATGATGACCAGCGTCGACCAGATCGACGTCTACGGCGACAACATGACGATCCCGAGGGACACGAACCACGCGAACGGCTACGACTACACCAACACCGCCCACACCTCGATCGAGATCTACGGTCCCAAGTGCGACGCGATCATGGCGGGCACGATCATGAACGTGACCGTCACGTTCCGCTGCATCATCGGCTAGCTCCGCTCGCCTTGGGGTTGAGGGGGCCGCGGTCTGCGTGTGCCCCTCCGTGCTCAAACAGTCCTCGCGGGTCGGTTCCAGATCTCCTCGGCGGACTCAGCAGACCGCTGCGGAACTGCGCGCGGAGGGACACACACAGCCCACGTCCTTCTCAACCCGCAGATTCGCTACGCCTTGAAACGGGCAGCTTGCGGGCGGAGTGAAACGAACAGAAAGAGCATGGACAATGGAACGATTTTTCGGAATGGCGATCGGACGCGTTCCTTTTCGTGACTGCCGCCACGCTGCGCGCCTTCGCGCCCGTCGAGATCAAGATTTCATCAAGGTTCGAATGGATGACCGACTTCGCGAGGTCCCCGGCACTAGGGAGTCGAGGAAGGATCCAGATGACCGTCTCCAGAAATTTGGTCGGCGTGATCTTGTGTGTAGCGCTCGCGCTGGCGGCCGGGCGGTCGCGAGCGGCGGAGCGCAACGCCTGCGGCTGCACCCAGACCGATTCGGGCGCGTGCATTTGCGACAAGAAGGCCACATGCGGCTGCCCGGGCCAGTGCGAGCCACGCGGGTGCGAAGCCCAACGGGAACGGACTTTTCAGCGCGAGCTGGACGCGGAGACGCGGAAGGCACGCGAGGCGGACCGCCAGCATGCGACTCCCAAGGACGAAGCGAGCCCCAAGGCCGCCCCGGCGACGACCGCGGCGCCGCGACCCGTGCGTGACATGACGTCCCTCCAGCAGAAGGAGCTGGTCCGCCTCCTGGACCTCTACTTCGCCGCTCATCCGGACGCGCGGTCAGCGTCAGCCGGTAATCTGCGCAATCAGATCCAGCCGCCCGCGAACCGGCGCTAGTTCCCGAGCTGCGACTGGATGTAGGCGTAGCGCGCGGTCACGAAGTCTTTGATGTAGCCGAGGTTCCAGTCGAAGGTGTCGTTCGGGAACATCTTGATCGGGTCCTCGTGGGCGACATCCTTGATCTGCGCGTAGATGGCGTCGGCCTGGGCCTGCACCGCGGAGGCCGGGAGCGCGGCGATCGCCGCCTTGAGCTTCGCCAGGTAGCGCTGGCGGTAGTCGCTTTGGTCGCGCACGACAAGCGCGAGCGCGTTCCGACTGAAGCGCGCCTCCAGGTATCGGTCGGGCGTCTCGCCCTGCGACGAGAACGAATTGTCGGGATCCCAGGGGAGGATGAAGAACTTGCCCGACTGGGGATCGAAGTACTGAAAGTGGTCCGCGACGCCGTGATCCCCGATGAAGCCGTCGGTCAGCATGCAGATCATGCTGCCCGATAGATAGGCGAACAGGTTGTCGACGTCGGCCACGCTCTCGAGCGGTGCCGGATTCATGGACAGCGCCTTCAGAAAAGCCGGCACGACGTCGTCGCCACGGCTGGCCTCCTTCGTGATGTGCGGCTCCCACGGCACCGGCACATAGGTCGCCGTATCGTCGCCCAGGTACTTGTAGGGATCGTCGGTCGGGAGCAGGGGCCGGATTCGATAGAGCGGACCGAGCGGCGCGGAGAAGTGCTCGGCGATCGATCGGCTGTCCCAATCTTCGCGCAGCGTGTAGAGCCCGCGCAGGTCGCCGTTCACCACCACC
>DATFXS010000352.1:0-6840 GCA_035315605.1 Polyangia bacterium | reverse complement strand
ATCAGAAACACCCCGAACAACCACCCGCCCCTTCGCATACCGAAGATATGCGTCCGCGCGACGGGCCCCGGAAGACTCCGGGGCGAATACGCAGGGGAAGGCCTGACCCTGCGCCGACGGATCAGCCGCGCTTCTTGTCGTTATCCTCGCCCAGGATCTCGCTCAGCTCGCGCGGCGCCGCCGCCGCGCCCGCGCCCAGCGCGCGCGTGGCATCCAGGTGCGCGATCAGGAAATCGCGGTTGTCCAGGACGGAGAGGTTCTGCATCTCGAGCGCGCCCATGCGGTCCTCGGGCGAGAACAGGCTCTCCACCTTCTCCATCGACAACTTGTGTGGGTCGTAGGCCATGTGCGGCGCGGCCGTCGACACGATCGTGTAATCATCGCCGCGGCGGAGCTCGAGCGTGACCTGACCGGTGATCGACGGCGCGATCCAGCGGGCCAGCCCATCCTTGATCATCATCGCCTCCGGGTCGAACCACTTCCCTTCGTAGAGCAGCCGACCGAGGCGCCGCCCCATCACGGTGTACTGGTCGGTCGCGTTCTCGTTGTGGATCGCCGAAAGCAGCCGCTCGTAGCAGATGTGCAGCAGCGCCAGCCCCGGCGCCTCGTAGATGCCGCGGCTCTTGGCGTCGATGACGCGGTTTTCGATCTGGTCGCTCATCCCCAGGCCGTGACGACCGCCGACGACGTTGCAGGCGGCGAACAATTCGAAGCGCGACGAGAAGCGCTTGCCGTTCAGGCTGACCGGCAGCCCCTGCTCGAAGGCGACCGTGATCTCCTCGGGCTCGATGCGAACCTCCGGCTTCCAGAAGGCGACGCCCATGATCGGGTTGACGATCCGCATCCCCTTGTCGAGAAACTCCAGGTCCTTCGCCTCGTGCGTCGCGCCCAGGCAGTTGGCGTCGGTGCTGTAGGCCTTCTCGACGCCCATCCGGTACGGCAGGTTGATGCCGTTCAGGTATTCGCTCATCTGCGTGCGGCCGCCGAACGCCTCCACGAACTCCGGATCCAGCCACGGCTTGTAGATCGTCAGCGACGGGTTGGTCAGCACGCCGTAGCGATAGAAGCGCTGGATGTCGTTCCCCTTGTGCGTGCTGCCGTCGGAGAAGACGTCGACACCGTCCGCTTTCATCGCGCGCACGATGGCGGTCGTGGTGACCGCGCGGCCGAGCGGCGTCGTGTTGTAGTACTTGCGCCCCGCCACGCCGAGGTGGAAGGCGCCACACTGGATCGCGATCAGCCCCTCGCGCACGAGGGCGTCGCGACAATCGACGAGGCGCGCCGCCTTCGCGCCGTGCTGCAGGGCGACCGGGGGAATGTCCGACGGCGTCTCCTCGTCTGGCTGCGCCAGGTCGGCCGTGTAGGCGTAGACGTCCAGCCCCTTGCGCGCCAGCCAGGCGACCGCGCAGCGCGTGTCCAGCCCTCCCGAAAAGGCGATTCCGATCTTGCTGCCTTTCGGCGGCACCCTGCGATGAATGCGACTCATGACGGCCAAGCCATATCACGGCGGACGCGCGCTGGCTTGCCAAGCGGCGAAGCCTCCCTATCGTGCATTGGCAAGGGGGGAACATGGTTGGGGTCGGGGGCCGGTGGTGGTTGATCGGACTCTGTCTTTTCGTTCCCGCGATCTCCTTCGGATGCTCGCGCTCGCTCGCGCCGAAAGGGGCGCCCCCGACCGGCCACCTCGACGCCGGCGCGGAGACGGGGCCGCCCGGCTCCGTCGCTCCCGATGCAGGCCCCGACGCAGGAACGCGGCCCGCCGTCCAGAGCGATGCCGGCGTTGACACGCGGCCGCCGCCCACGCCCACGCCCACGGGAAACAGCGACGCCGGCACCGACGCGCCATCGGCGCCCGCTGCGCATGGTGTGACCACACCGGGCGCTCCACAGCCCACGCTCACGCTCGACGGCGCCTGCGACGTCACCCTGATGCCGACCCGCGCGCCCATTCCACCGACGGGTACGCTGGCCGCTCCCGGACCGTACCGCCAGTGCGACGTCCTGGGCGGCCAGTCGTACTCGGTCGTGACCGCGTCGTCCGACGGGCGGCGCGTGGCGGCGCTCGGCGTCGGCGGCCAGGTTCAGGTGCTCGACGCGCGCACGCTGGCGACCGTGGCCACGTTGACACGCGCGCGCGGCGCCTACACGGCGGTGGCGATTTCGGCCGACGGCGCGCGCGTCGCCGCCGGCGCCGAGCTGGATGGCGAGCTGGACGTCTGGAGCGTCGACGACCACGCGCTGCTGCTCGCCGCCGACCTCGGCCCCGTCTGGCCGACGTTCGGGGGCGCGGTCGCGATCTCGAACGACGGCACCCGCGCGGCGGCGTCGTCGGGACCGGACACGGTCCTCGCCGACGTCGCGACCGGCACGCTCCGGCGCTTCGCCGAGCACCGCACCTGCTGCACCAACGGCCTCGCCTTCGTCGACGGCGGACGCAAGCTGGCCTCGGCGCGCTACGACTTCTCGCCCACCGGTGGAACCGGCAGCAACGTGGCGCTCATCGACGTGACGATGGGCGACGAGACGTTGCTGTCCCTGCCTTCCGACCCCTTCGGCATCGCCACGATGGCGGTGAGCGGCGACGGCACGACCGTCATCACCTACCAGGATGGTGGCGTCCAGGCCTGGGATGCCGCCACGGGCCGAAAGCTGGGTGAGTTCGCCCAGCCGGCGGGAATCGGCAACTTGACCGTGCTCGGGCTCACCGCCGGCGGCGGGCAGGTCGCCCTGTTGCTGTCCGATCTGAACAGCGACCACATCTGGTTTCAGCACCGGCGCACGACAGACGGCTTCCTCGTCGACGAGTTCCCACTCCAGCCGCTCCTCGGCCCGTATGCATGGTCTTCCGCCGAGCGGCTGTTCGGCAACACGGCGTCCACCGTTCTCATGACCGTCGACGTGGGCGCGCCCCGGGTGGCAGCGCGCGCCTGCAGCGCACCGAGAGTGAACATCGCCGCGTTCTCGCGAGACGGCTCGCGCCTGCTCCACAATTCAGGCGACCGACAGGCCGTCATCGACGCCGCGTCCGGTGCACCGATACGTCCCGTCGTCGACGACAGCGCCGTCAACGTCGACAGGACGACGATGTCGCCCGACGGCCGCTGGGTGGCGTGGACGGCGTTCCCGATCGGTCTGCAGACACCGACGCCGCAGACCGTGAACCTGGCGGGCGTCGACGACGGAACGCACACCGCGCTGGTCGGCGCGGCATCCAACGTCCACTTTGGCATCAACCTGGCGTTCTCTGCCGACGCCGCGCGGCTGGCGGCCCTCGACGTCTACAACGGGATCCTCGACGTCTTCGACGTGACCAGCGCGCGCCTGCTCGCCGAGCAACAACTGCCGCAGCCTTACGGACAGCTGCTGGGCTTCACCACGGACGCCGACGCCGTCCGTCTCGACATGGGCGAGGTCATCGAGACGCGGCGCTGGCAGGATGGCGCTGTGCTCACCAGCTGGCCCCTGGACAAGGGGGGGACGATCGCCGGCTCGTTCGACGGAGACACCATCCTCATCCCGACGGGGGACCTGTACGCTGGGGCCGCGACGACCGTGTATCGCGACGAGGCGCCCATCGCGACGCTGCCCGGCGCCGGATGGGACTGCTTCGGCGGCGGACCTTACATGGTCCTGGCGCCAGGCGGCGGAACCGCCGGTGTGGGGTTCTCTTGCAGCAGGCCCTGGTTCTCCCAGACGGTGCCCGGCACCAAGCTCTACGACACCGCCACCGGGGCTCTGGTGCAGTCGTTGCCCGTCTTCTTCCCCGTGCTCTCCTGGGACGGAAGCAGGTTCGCGCAGGGCGCCGTGATCTGGTGCCGCTGAGCGGCTAGTCCTTTACTTGCCCTTGAGGCCGGCGTGCGCGTGCAGCACCGCCATCCCGAGCGGCTGCACCCCCTGCAGCGCCGTCAGCACCTTCGCGACGCCGGCGGAGTTGGCAACGCCCGTGCCCGAAGCGCCGCTGATGTTCAGCGTGGCCGACAGCGCGTAGATGGTGAAGGCGTACTGGTCGTCCATGTTGTTCATCAGCGACTGCGCGCAGGGCGCCAGGAACTTGTTGGTCTGCATGGCCGTGGCGAGATCGCCGGTCAGCGTCGCCGGGAGCCCTTCCGGCAGCGTGCTCACCTTGCCGGTGGTGCTGTCCCACGGAATGTTCCACATCGCCCAGTGCTGCCCCGTCGCCATGTTCGCCCCGAGCGTCGTGTCGATGAAGGTGATGGCGAACGCCTTGGTCCCGGCCGGGACACCGGTCCAATCGAGCTGAGGGTTGACGCCCGCGCCCAGGCTGCCGCCGTTGCAGGTGTACTTGGTGTCGAACTTGGCGCCGTCCACGAGGCTGGGGCTGGTCAGCATGAACGTGCCGCTCGAGCCTCCGGCGCTGCCTCCGGATCCGTTACCGCCGGATCCGGTCGTTCCACCGCGGCCACCCTCCGCACCGCCTCGCCCGCCGTTGCCGCCGCCGCTGCCGCCGGCCGCGCTGCCACCCCCGCCGCCCCGACCGGACTCGCCGCCCGCGCCGCCGGAGCCGCCCGCGCTGGAGCCGCCCGTGCCCGTCGTTCCACCGCTGCCGCCCGCGCTGGATCCGCCCGTGCCCGTCGTTCCGCCCGCGCTCGATCCGCCCGTGCCGCCCGCGTTCGAGCCGCCCGTGCCCGTCGTTCCGCCTGATCCCGTCGTGCCAGCGGCGCCGGACGAGCTTCCGCCCGAGCCTCCGCCACCGTTGTCGCCCGAGCCCGAGCTACATCCGCCCAGGATCAAAGCGAGACTGAATCCGGCCACCGCGAAATTGACGAGTTTGTGCGAACGCATGGTTTGTCTTTCTCTAATGGGGCGGGCGGTCCGCCACCTTCACCGCCCTACACGAGAAAGACTTCTTTTCGCGATCTAGGCTCGCGCCGCGTCAGCGCGCCGACGCCGTCGCGTACTGCGCGCTTCTCCGGAATTCCGTGGGCGACCGTCCCGTCCGCTTGCGGAAGAACGCGGAGAACTGACTCGGGTTCGCGTAGCCGATCTCGTACGCGATGTCGATGATCGGCACGCGCCCCTCGGCGAGCAGACGCTTCGCGCGCTCCAGCCGAATGTTCGCGAGGTACTGGTGCGGCGCGAGGCCGGTCGACCGCTTGAACATGCGCGAGAAGTGATCGACGGTCATCCCGACGGCCGCGGACAGCTCGGTGACGCCGGGGTTGCGGTTCATCTCCGCGTGCAGAAACTCCTTGGCGCGGCGGAGGACGGCCGGCGCCAGACCGACCAGCCGCGGCGCCGGCGTCACCGACCGACGCTTCAGCGACAGCAGTCGCTGTGCCAGCACGACGGCGGCCGATTCGACGTACATCCGCGCCGCCGGGCCGTGCGCCTGGGCCTCGGACAGCATCGACAGCGACAGCTCGCGCAAGACCGGATCGTCGAACGAGAACAGGCACGGCAGATCGGTGTCGGGCCGATCGCCGCCCGCGCGGCGCACGAGGTCCCGCCCGAGCTCGACTTGCATGAAATCGACGGTCGAATCGGTCCAGCTCGTGGTCCGCCATCCCGCCGGGATCAGACTCAGGTCGCCGCGCGTGAACCGCCATTCATGCGACAGATCCTCGCGGCTCTGTCGGATCCAGGCCGGGCGGCTCAAGTGTAAGGTCAAGACCGGACCGTCGAAGGAGAAGGGAATCCCGTCGGTCGGCGGGCAATCTTCGACCACGCCGATCGTGACGCCTCCGCCCTGCCCGTCGCGCGCCGGGAACGGGAACATTGTCGTCCGGGCCATCGCGCAGGCCGTGGTCGTCAGGTGCCGAGCTGTACTCTCCGACAAGCGGTCCCCCTTCCGTACGTCCGAGACTGCTGAGACTCGTCGAGGACGCGGCCGCCGTCAACCTCCCGCGATCGGATGAGCTTTTCGCGCGTTCATGGAACCTCGGACACCCGCACGATGCAATGCACCAAGATTCCTCGTGCTTGCCGGATTTTCGCAAGTCATGCCGGGAAATCGGTAGAGGGTTTTGCCGTGCCGCTGGTATCGAAGGGGCGCACGCGATGGAAGGTCAGATCAACCTGGTCAAGGTCTTCTCGGTTACGAAGGCGCGCGAGCGTGACGAGCTGGGCGCGCGGGTCAGCGCCTGGATCCAGGCGAATCCGGGCGTCCGGATTGTCCGGACCATCGTCGCCCAGACGTCGGACGCGCGGTTTCACTGCCTGTCGATGATCCTCCTTTGCATCGTCGCCACGAGCTGATCTCGATCGCGATCGCGCGGGTCAGTCGTCTCACTTCGGGAACAGCGAGCCGATCGCGTCGTACAGCTTGTCGCCCATCCAGGCATAGCCCATCACGTTGGGGTGGACGTTGTCGCTGCTGATGTCCCCGGCCGGGAAGCCGGTGTTCAGGTCGACGACGATGACGTGCTTGCCGGCGGCGACGCGCGTCTGGACGACGCCGGGGATGGCGGCGTTGAACGTGGTCACCGCCGAGCTCGCCAAGGAGAGGGGAATGATCTTACACACCACGATCAGCGCGTTCGGCATCCCGGCGATCAGCTTGTCGAGCAGGTTGCCGAGCTGGGTGGGGGCCATGGCGGGACTGGCCGTCGACGTGTTCATGTACATGTCGTTGGTGCCGATGTGCACGATGATGATGTCCGACGGCATGTTCAGCGTCTTGTTGTTGGTGATCTGCGTCGAGATGCCGTAAATCGTGATGCCGTTGGTCGCCTCGTAGTTCCGCGGGAAGGTGACGCCGTCGACCGTCGTGGGCCCGTTCTGCAGCGTGCCCGTGTAGGTGATCTTCTGTTGCGCCATCAGCGCCTTGTGGAACAGCTCGATGCGATACGAGCCCTCCTCATTGATGCCGAAGGTGATCGA
>DATFXS010000351.1:0-2478 GCA_035315605.1 Polyangia bacterium | reverse complement strand
CGGCGGGGAGCGGCGGCGATGCGGCCGGTGCCGGGGGCGGGGGCGCTTCCGGTGCCGGCGCGGTCGGGTCGGGCGGGGCCGGCGTCGGAGGCACGTCGGCGGCGGGCAGTGGCGGCTCGGCTGGCGGGTCCGGATCGACCGGGACCGCGGGCGCGGGCGGCTCGGGTGGTGCCGCCGGCGCCGGTGGAGGTTCAGGCGGTGGTGCGGGCGCGGGCGGCGCCACCGGTGCCGCCGGCGCAAGCGGGCGCGGCGGCGCGGGCGCGGCGGGCGCTGGCGGAACGGCGGGAGCGGCCGGGCGCGGCGGCTCGGGCGGAAGCGGCGGTGGCGCCGGCAGCGCGGGCGGCGCATCCGGCAGCGGCGGCGCGGGCGGGACGTCGGGGTTGCCGGCGCGCGCCAGCGTGATCGATCTCCTCCGCCGCGCCAACACCTACTTCGTCGGCAAGTGGCCCGATCCGGGCGCGATGATCGATTCGTCGCACGCGAGCAACATCTGGACGCGGGCCGTTTACTACGAGGGCCTGATGGCTCTGAACGCCGTCGACCCGCAGCAGAGCTACGTCGACTACGCCGTCAACTGGGGCACCAGCCACAGCTGGGGCCTGGTCGGCGGAACCACCACGCGCACCGCCGACAACCAGTGCGCGGGCCAGACGTATGTCGACCTCTACAACATGGATATGCAGTCGGTCCGGATCCGCGACATCAAGACGGACATCGACATGGTGGTGGCCGGCAGCGCGGTCAACGATTGGACCTGGGTCGACGCCGTCCAGATGGCGATGCCCGTTTACGCCAAGCTGGGCCGGCTCGGGACGTCGACCAGCTATTACGACAAGGCGTACGCGATGTACGCGAACACGAAGAACGTCCAGGGCGGCAACGGCCTCTACAGCAAGACCGATCACCTGTGGTGGCGCGACATGGACTTCGATCCGCCGTACACCGAGCCGAACGGCAAGAGCTGTTACTGGTCGCGCGGCAACGGCTGGGTGTTCGCGGCGCTCGTGCGGATGCTGGACATCCTTCCGGCGAACGAGGCGCACCGGGCCGAGTACCTCGCCGACTTCCAGGCGATGGCGGACGCGCTGCGCGCCGTCCAGCGCAGCGACGGGTTCTGGAACGTCAGCCTGTTCGACCCGACCCACTACGGCGGTCCCGAGCTGACCGGCACGTCGCTGTTCACGTACGGAATGGCGTGGGGCGTGCGGACGGGAAATCTGCCGGCCGCGACCTACCAGCCGGTGATCACGAGCGCCTGGGCGGCGATGGCCTCGGCCGTCCACACGAACGGCTTCCTCGGCTACGTGCAGGGGACGGGCAAGCAGCCGTCCGACGGGCAGCCGATCACATTCGACAGCGTGCCCAACTTCGAAGACTTCGGCCTCGGCTGCTTCCTGCTGGGCGGGAGCGAGATCGCGCGCCTCGCGCCGCCCTGAGCGCTGCCCGGCCTCGGGCCGCAGGATCTGCGACTAGTAGCAGAAGTGCAGGGCGAACGACGTCGTGTTGCCGGTGCAGGTGACGCCGACGCTGACGTTGTGACACCGCTCGCCGGTCGCGCAGTCGCCGTCGCTCATGCAGTACTTCCGGCAGGAGACGGGCATGGTCGATGCGGAGATGCAGCCGTTTCCCGCCGCGCACGGCATGCTGGCCGAGCAGGTGCTGCCGACCGCGCCGGTGCCGGTGCTCGCCTCGCACGCGACGACCGCGGTGCTGCCCTGGCAGAAGAAGTCGCACTTCTGCCCGGTTGCGCAGTTCTGCGCGAACGGGTCGCAGCCCGACGCTCCCAGATCGGCGCCGGTGTCCACGGTGCCCCCGGTGTCCACGGTGCCGCCGGTATCACCGGGCGCATCGACGCCACCGTCCGTGTTCGTCGTCGTGCTGCTGCACGCCGCGGCCCACACCAAGGCGACCGTGATCAGCACCGTGGTTGCGGTTTGGCGCCGTTTGTTCAAGTGATACATGAGGTACGCCTCAGGCCGGTCCCGAGACGATACCGATGATCCGGCCGGGCTTGTAGATGAACTTCTTGATGGCGCGGCCTTCCAGGTGCTTGGCGACGTTCGGGAGCGCCAGCGCGGCGGCGCGCGCCTCGTCTTCCGTCGCGGTCGGCGAGAGGTCGACCGTGCCGCGCACCTTGCCATCGACCTGAACGCCGATCGTCACCGTCGCGTCGATCGTCAGCGCGTCATCGAACGCCGGCCACGCCTGCTCCAACATGAAGCCCTTCCCACCCAGGTGCGACCGGGCCTCGTCCGCGAGGTGGGGCGCGAACGGCGCGACGAGAGCGATCATCGCGTCCAGATCGGCGCGCGTGGCCCGGTTGACGCCCCCCTCGGCGAGCACATTCAGGTACTCCATCATCGCGGCGATCGGCGTGTTGAACTGCATTCGCTCGAGATCGTGCGTCACACGCTTGATGGTCTTGTGACGGAGGCGCAGGTGTGGATCGTCGGCGGGCGCCTTCGCCGCGTCCCATTC
>DATFXS010000350.1:0-16158 GCA_035315605.1 Polyangia bacterium | reverse complement strand
TGATTCGTTCTCAGCGGGTCGCGCGCAACGGCGGCGGGGGCGGCGTCGCGTCGGGGAGCCGGCCGTCCAGTGCGGGCAGCCAGATCGTGAACGTGGTTCCCGCTTGGGGTGCGCTGTCGACCTCGATGCGCCCGCCGAATTGGCGGACCAGCGCGAACACGGTCGACAGGCCGAGGCCCGTTCCTTTGCCGACGTCCTTGGTGGTGAAGAACGGCTCGAACACGCGCGCCTTCGTCTCGGCGTCCATCCCTTCGCCGCTGTCCTTCACGGTGAGGACGACCTGAGGTCCAGGGGACAGCCGGCGCGCCTTCGCCGACGGCTCGTCAAGCACGACCTCCCTTGAAGTGATCGCGAGCGTCCCGCCACGCGGCATCGCGTCGCGCGCGTTCGCGGCGAGATTCAGGAGAACCTGCTCGAGCTGGACCGGGTCGGCCATGACGATGGCGTCGGGAGCCCCCGCGTCGATCTCCAGTGAGACCATCTCGGTGACCAGCGGCCTGATCAGCCCGGCGGCCTCGCGCAGAACATCATCCACACGCACCCGCGACAGGCTGAGCGCATCCTGTTTGCGTGCGAACATCACCAGCTGATCGATCAGCTCCGCGCCCCTGCCGGTGGCGTTGTTGACCCGGTCGAGCATCTCGACGATTGGCTCGCCCGCTTCCGTTTTCAGGCGGATGACCTGGATGAAGTTCAGGATCGCTTGCAGGACGTTGCGAATGTTGTGGGCGACGCCGCTCGCAAGCGTGCCGACCGCCTCCATCTTCTGCGCGTGTCTCAGCGCCTGCTCCGGCATCCGTTCGTGCGTGACGTCGCGGACCACGCCGACGCTGCGCTGCCGCCCGTCCTTGTCGCCGATCGGAAACCCACGGCTGTGGACCCAGCGCAGCGCGCCGTCGGGCCGCCGGATCCGATAGACCACGCTGATTGGCGTCCCCCCGCGCAACCGCTCCCAGGCTTGCCACACCTGCTGGCGATCCTCCGGTTCGACCGTATCGAGCCAGCCGGTGGGCTTGCGCCCGAGAGGGGAGGCGGGGCGGCCCCAGATCCGTTCGTACGCGGGGCTGACGTACGAGACAACGCCGTCGAGCTCGCGCAGGTAGAGCATGTCCTGGACGTTGGCGGCGATCAGCTGAAAGCGCGCTTCGCTCGCGTGCAGATCCGCTTGCGTTCCCCGCAGCTCTGTCAAGTCGATCACGGCGACATTGGTGCGTGGATCCGCGGTGGCCCCGGCGTCGACGATCAAATCGAGGCTCGCGCGGAAATTCCGCCCGTCGGCGCGCTGAAGGTCGACCTCGCAGGTCTGCTTGCCGCCGCTGCGCAGCAGCTCGCGCTGCTGCCGGTGGAACGCATCCGCGTCGCCTCGCGACATCAGCGACTGCAGCTTGAGGCCGAGCACGCGGATCCGATCGCGGCGAAGCAGAGCGGCGGCCGTCAGATTGCACTCGACGATCACGCCCTTGCGGTCGATGGTCAGGTAGCCAAAGGGGGCGTTGTCGTAGAGCGCCGCGTAGCGGTCGCGACTGACTTCGAGCTCCAGGTGCGCATGCCGGAGCTCGTCGTTCTGCATCTCGAGCTCGATCTGGTGCACCCCGAGCTCATGCAACAACGCCTGCGGCTCGTGTCCGCTCCATTTTGATGCCGACGGCCGGTCGGCGAAGAGCACCTCAGCGGTTTGCCGAAGCTCCTCGGCCGACAAAGGCCGGTCCGTGATCCGACCCATGATGTCCCTTTGTTATTGGAACACTACCACCCGTAAGAGTACCACCCAAAAGTTGCGACGCTGTCGTCGTCCGTCGCGCGAACTCTGCCACATTGGTATCCGGATTCCGCGACGCGCGGACTGTTTGTTTCCGGCGTTCCAGCGCGCGAGCGGCTCGTCGTCGACTCGGCTTCATGCTGGCGGGCAGCGCTGTCGCCGAGTACGCCGATGCACCGCGCTTCCATGAAGTCCGATCCCAGCGACCGGCGCGCGTACCGGCGTACCGATCCCCTCCTTCATTGTCACGACGGCAGGGCCTCGAAGGTCGTGCCCGCGGACGGGCCCATCAGACGACACGTCGTCCCTGGATCAGCCGCACCAGAACCAGGACCACGGCGGCCACGATCAGGATGTGGATGAACCCCCCGAACGTGAACGAAGTGACCAGCGCCAGCGCCCACAGGATGAGCAAGATGATTGCGATGGTCCAGAGCATGTCGACCTCCCGCGCAGCGACCGCTCAGTGCGGCCGTACATCATTCAGGTTGTGCACGACTGGCGGGTAGTCGAGCGGTTGATCGGCCAGTGGGCAGTTCGTTTAGCAATGGTCCTTGAGCCGCGAAGCGCGCAGCGTCCGCGCGTTTGAGCTGGAGGCCGATCTGGCGCGGCGTTGATGCGATTTGACCCGACTAGATCGGCGCGGCGGCGTCGGTTTCGCCCGGGATCGCGTGGCGCGGATTGCCCTGCCGCCTCAGCTCGTCCTGCGTGTCTCTCATCGCGTCGCCGATCGCTTCCAGCTCCTCCTCGTCGAAAAGGCGCGCGACCTTCGGAAACAGCTCCCCTTCCTCTTCCTCGACGTGGCGTTCGACGTCTTCCCGCAGGCCCTCGACTTTCGAATCGAAGGCGTCGTCATCCGGATCCATCTGAAGCAGATCGGCGATGACACGCTTGATCTCGAGGTGTTCTTCGACCGACGCCAGCAGGATCCCCTGGGTCTCGCGCCGCTTCACGGCCGGGTAGAAGTGCCGCTCCTCGATCGCCGCGTGCACCGCGAGCGCGTCGGCGATGTCGTTGAAGATGCGCCGCCCCGACTCCGCCGACTTGGTGCCGTTCAACTTCTTGAACAGCTCGTCGACCTCTCTGTGCTGCTGCTTCAACATCTCGATTGCGTTCATCTGAGCCTCCTCGCGCGTTGCACGCGGGCAAGTTAACGACGCATCGGTTTCGGGCTACGCATTCCGGCGGATCAACATCGTGGAACATCCACGCCGGCCCCGCGGTAGGGCTCTGCACTACCCGACGGCCGCGTCGTCGCTAGATTCGCCGCAAGCTGGCCCATGAAGAAACGAAGCACCCGGCCGCTGCGGTTCGCCGTGATCGGGCAGGGCACCTTCGCACAGGCCGCGGTGCTGCCGGCGTTCGAGCGGGCGACCGGCTGCGAGCTGCGCGCCATCTTCTCGCAGGACGAGCCCAAGCTGCGGGCGCTGCGGCGAAAGTACGGCGTCGCGGCGGCGCTCGGCTACGAGCAGTACGACGACTACCTTCAAGCGGGGGAGGTCGACGCCGTCTACATCGCGCTGCCAAACGACATGCACGCGGATTACACCGTTCGCGCCGCGCGGGCCGGCGTGCACGTGCTGTGCGAAAAGCCGATCGCCACCAACAGCCACGACGCCGAGCGGATGGTGATCGCCTGCGCGGACAACGACGTCCACCTGATGGTCGCGTACCGCCTCCACTTCGAGGCGGCGACGCTGGAGACCATCGAACGCGTGCGGCGCGGCGTTCTGGGGCGCCCCCGGTTCATCTCGACCACGTTCGCCCTGCAGGTCCAGGACGACAACATCCGCACGCGCCGCGCCAGCGGCGGCGGCCCCTTGCTGGACCTGGGCATCACCTGTGTCAACGCGGCGCGGGCCATTTTCAGGGCCGAGCCGACCGAGGTGGTCGCGATGAGCGCCACGATGCGCGGCGATCGCCGCTTCCGGGAGATCGACGAGCAGGTCACGGCCATCCTTCGCTTTCCCGGCGAGCGGCTGGCGCAGCTCACCTGCAGCTTCGGCGCGTACGATCACTCGGCGCTGACGGTGGTGGGCGAGAAGGGCCGCATCCGGATGGATCCGGCCTACGAGTCCGCGAGCGGCTTGACCGTCCAGATGGACATCACGAATCGCAAGCAGCGGCGCCGGACCTTTCAAAAGCGCGACCAGATCGCCGCCGAGCTGATCGCGTTCGCCCGCAGCGTCCGCGCCGGCCGCGAACCCGAACCCTCCGGCGAGGAGGGGCTGGCGGACCTCCACGTCCTCGAGGCGATCCAGCGCTCGACGGAGAGCCACCGCCTCGAGGGCGTCACGCCGATCGAACGCCGCGCGCGTCCTTCGAAGGACGCGACCGACCGGCCATGGGCGTCAACGATCAGCCGGTGAGCGTTCGGCCTCGGCGATGAACGCGCGGAGCCGCGGGTAGACCGACTGCCGCCAGCGCCGCCCGCTGAAGACACCGTAATGACCGGCGCCTTCGACGGTCAAGCGCTGCTTCCGTTCCGCCGGAATGCCCAGGCAGAGCTCGTGCGCCGCGTGCGTCTGATCGACGCCCGAGATGTCGTCGCGATCGCCCTCGATGGTCAGCAGCGCGGGGCGCGTGATCGCCTCCGGCGCGACGCGAACGCCGCCGATGGTCCACAGCCCGCGCGGCAACAGGTGCTCGTGGAACACGATCCGGATGCAATCGAGGTAGTACTGGCCGGCCATGTCGAGCACGGCGTTGTACTCGTCGTAGAAGCGACGGTGTTCCTCCGCGCCTTCCAGGTCACCCTCGACCAGGTGAAGGTAGAAATCCCAGTGCGAGCTGAAATGCCTGAGCGGATTCATGGCCATGAACCCCGCGTGCTGCAGAAACCCGGGGTAGACGCGCCGCCCGTGCCCCGGGTATTGCGCCGGCACCTCGTGGATCAGGTTGGTGTCGAACCATTGCAACGAATGGCTGCTGGCGAAGTCGGTCACCGGCGTGCGGCTGCGGCGCGCGTCGATCGAACCACCGATCAGGGTCAGGCTGCGCGGCTCGCTCTCGCCGGCCGTCGCCATCAAAGATGCCGCGGCCAGCACGGGCACGGCAGGCTGGCAGACCGCGATCACGTGCGCGCGTTCGGCGCCGACGTGGCGGATGAACTCCCGCATGTAAGCGACGTAGTCGGCGAGCGAGAACAGGCCTTCGCGCGCGGACACCATGCGCGCGTCGACCCAGTCCGTCACGTAGACATCGTGACTGGCCAGCATGGTCCGCACGGTGTCGCGCAGCAGCGTCGCGTGGTGTCCTGACAGCGGCGCCACCAGGATCACCACAGGATCGCGCTCCATCTCGGCGATCACGGCGGCTTCGGCGCTTCGCCGCTCGAAATGCAGCAGGCGGCAGAACGGCTTTGCCAGCGCCACCTGCTCGACCACGGAGACCTTGATGCCGTCGACCGTGCGGCCGATGTCGACCTCATCGATATCCCAGGCAGGCCGCTCGTAGTCCTTGCCCAGACGGTAGAGAAGCTCATACGCGGCCGCGACGCGATTCGCGCCCGGCAGGTGCGCCAGCCAGCTCTCGGGCGCCGAAAACATGTACGCGCCCGCCTTGGCCAGCTCGGCGGCGGGCGACAGCAGCGCTCGACCGTACTCGTGCAGTTGATAGAGCACTTGTTTCACTATGGCCGATTTCAGCGAGGGCGCGGCTCAGCTCCGGCGGCTACTCGGGCTTCACGCTGACGAATCGTGTTCCAGATGCGTTGGTCACGCGCAGCAACCGGGCGCCCTTTCCCGACGCCATCGCGGCGACCGCATCCTCCGCGTTCGTGACCGGCTTCTTGTCGATCTCGCGGATGATGTCGCCGAGCGCCAGCCCCGCTTTCTCCGCCGGACTGCCGGGCTCGATCTCGGTGATCACCGCGCCCTTCGTCCTCGGAGGCAGCCCGAGCGACTGCGCGATCGACTCGGTCAGCGTCTGCAGGCCGACGCCGATCCGGGCCCGGTTCGCTCCCGGCGTGGCCTCGCCGGGGTATTCGCCGAGCTTCATGTCGGCGGCGTGCTTCGCCCCGTCGCGCACGTAGTCGATGCTGACCTTGCTGCCGATCTTCTGGTCGCTGACGCCGGCCACGACGTCGCCCGCCGTCTTCACCGCATGGCCTCCGACACCGACGATGACGTCGCCGGGCTTGATTCCGGCCGCCGCAGCCGGCCCATCCGGCGCGACCGAAATGACCAGCCCACCCTCCTTGGGAAGGTTCTTGCCCACCTGATCGAGCAGCTCCTGGGGGACCTCGCCGATCCCCATGACGCTGACGCCGGCGTACGGATAGCGGACGCGCCCCTCCTTGATGAGAACGCTCGCCACCTGGGAGGCCTGATTGATCGGGATCGCGAATCCGTAGCTTCCGCCCGGACCGACGTTGATCAGCGTGTTGAGGCCGATCACCTCACCTTCGAGGCTGACCAGCGGCCCCCCCGAATTGCCCGGGTTGATCTCGGCGTCGGTCTGGATGTACTTGCGGACGCGCTCGCCGGACTCGAAGCGGAAGCGGCTGCCCGTCTCGCCGACGCCGCTGATGATCCCGGCGGTCACCGTCTGATCCATCCCCAGCGGGCTCCCGACCGCGATCGCCCACTCGCCGATCCGGAGCTTGTCCGAATCGCCGATGCGCGCCGCGACCATTCCGGTCGGCGGCTTTTCGAACCGGACCACGCCGACGTCGGTCAGCGGGTCGGTCCCGACCACGCGTCCCTCGAACGACCGTTGATCGGGCAGCTTGATCGTCACCTTGCGCGCGCCGCGGACGACGTGACTGTTGGTCAGGATGTCGCCGGCGCCGTCGATGATCACGCCCGAGCCGGTGCCCTGCACCTTGCGCGGCATCGGCATCTGCTGGAACGGATTCTGATCGTCGCCGCCGAAGTCGAAGAGCCGGTTCGTCCGCGGCGCCGAACCTTCGACATCCAGCCGGACCACGCTGGGACGGATCGCCTCCGCGACGCGGGCGAACGCGTCGGAGAGCGCTCGCGCCTGTTCGGAGGGCTCCAGCTTGGGCGTCACGGCCGTGGACGAGCCGTTCGTCGCGGCCGGCGCCTTGGTCGCGGCGAGCGCGCGCCCGTCCGCGCCGGCGCCGCGATTGCAACCGGACACCGCGACGCCGACGCACACGCAGGCCAGCAACGGGATCACGGCATGACGGCGAATCATGGCCCACATGCTAATCAGGCGAGGCCACGCAACCAGAGCGGGGGAAGACCCGATCCCGCCGAGCGTGCAAGGTGTTCTTCCCATCACGCTGCCCGGCGCAAGAAAGTCGCGGATCATCGGATCGCCGGTCCGTCGTTGGGCCTTCAGTCGTGGAACGCTTCTTGCGGTCTCGGAGGTCGTCAGTCGAAGGAGGTGTGTGATGCCAAAATTTCTGGCGATCCATCCAGTCGGCAAGGAGCTGACCCTCGACGCTGCGGCGCCCATCCCGATCTTCCAACCGAGGGCATCTACAAGCTGGACCTCAGGTTCGACGCCGAGGACTTCAGATAATCAGCGCGGCGTCAGCGAGCCCAGCATGTCGGGCCACGCCAGCACGAGCCCCGCCTGCCAGTCGCCGAGGGCGATCAGATTGCCTTGCAGCGCAAACGAAATGGCGGCCGGGTAAGGGCTGGCGAGCCAGCCGATCTCGCGAAGGCTCGCCGCCTCTCGGAACGAGAAGCCGCCTTTCTCGACGAGCACGACGTGCCGCTCGTCCGGCGACCAGGCGAGGGCCTCGCCGGTGCCGCCCACGGAGGTCTGCCCGACCGCGACGATTTGTCCCGACGGCACCTCGAGCGTCTGCAATTCGGATCCTCGGACGCGCAGGGCGACGATCGCCCCGGACGCAGAGAGGGACGCGGCGCCGAGGGCACGCCACCGCGCTGCCAGCGGCGCGAGCCTGGCCAGATCGTCTCCGGCGGCAAACAGCAGACGATCGGCGCCCCGCTCGAAGTCCGGGTGGTCGTGCTTCGCGTGGATGACGAAGGCGGTCCCCGCCTCCCCTCGCGTCACCTGCGTCACCATCGTGCGCTGTTCTTCCCAGACGACGCGGGGCTGCAGGTCGGTCCCGCGGACGCTGATCTGCCCCTGCCAGCTTCCGTCGACGATCCGATCGCCGTCGAGCACGACCACGTTCGAACCCTCGCTGGGGCTGTCGGGCGTGAAGGTCGCGATCGGTTCGGCGCTGGCGGTGCGGCATGAGGCGAACTGGCCGGCCGTGTTCTTGAGGATGAAGACGCCGTCGGATAGGAACGCCAGCTCTGACGGATAGTCGAGGATGGGGCTGGCCCAGAGCCGCGCCCGCGCCCTGACGTCCCACAGCGCGACGGCGTTCCTGGTGATCGTCGCCAGGCGCTCGCCGTCGGCGGAGAACGCGACCTCGAGAGAAGATCGGATCCGAAAGCCGGGCGCCCTGACGATCACGCGGCGACACTTTATCAGCGGGGCCGGCCCCAGATCGGCTGTTGTCAGCCGTGCAGGATGGCCGTCTCGCCTCTGTCCGGCAGGCTGGCGGCGGCGATCGCCTGACCGTGGCGCTTCTCTTGCTCGCCCGGCATGCGCAGGTCCAGCCGGGACGCGAGCTCCGGGAAGTCGGTGGCCAGCACCTCGCGCGCGACGTCCAGCATGACGTCGCCGCCGGGTCCCGACGTCACGCGGCCCAGAACCAGCACGTGGCGGAAGTCGTAGACGGTGGCGAGCTGGGCCAGCGCGTAGCCGAGGTAGACGCCCACTGTCTGGTAGATGTCGTGCGCGCGCGCATCGCCGATCTGCATCAACGCTTGCACCGCCTTGAGCTTCTCGGGCAGCGGCAGCGACGGCGGCAGATAGATCTCCGCGGGCGCCAGCAAGCGGCCCACCGCCTGCTGCGACAGGTACTGCACGATGCAGCCGCGATCGCCCGACCATTCGTCGATCGGCGCGTCGCTGCGGTAGTCGACGGGGACGAACGCGATCTCGTTCAGCCAGGGCGTGATGTGCGCGTCCGCCGTGACGTAGCCGCCCGCGGTGCTGGTGCCGAGCGCGATGCCGAGGACGCCGCCCCCCTGGACCGACATCGACCCGAGCAGCGCGGTGACGTCGCCGTCATTGGCGACATCGAACGGGACGTCGTGCCACGCGTGTCGGAGCTCGCGGAACATGTTGCGCACGCGGCTCTCGAACAGCTCGGGGGCGACGCCGCGGAACAGCGACGCGAACTTCACCTGGTTGTCGACGTAGACGCCGGCGGCGCTGCCACCGATGGCGTCTACGCGTGGCAAATGATCGGCCGCCCGGCGCAGCGAGTCCATGATCCCGTCCCAGTGATATTGCGGATCGGGCTGGTAGTAAGGATCCCATTCGGTCTCTTCGCTGAACACGACGCGGCCGTCGATGACCGCGGCCACCTTGCGGTCGCTACCGCCGAGATCGAAGCCGATGCGGCAGCCGTCGAGGTGGCGGCCGAGAGCCGTCGTGGCCTGGCGCTCGGGCGGCAGATCGCGCGTCGCGATCACCTCGATGGGATGATCGTCGTAGACACCTCGGCCGACGATGTGGGAATCGAAGCGCCCGGTCGTGCTGTCGTGGAAATGCGCGCGAAGCTGCTCGACCAGCGTCGCCGGCGCGTCCAGGTGGATCCGGTAGCCGCCGTGCGCCCACAGCGCGAGCTTGACCAGCCGCTCCAGCATCGGGAAGTTGGCGGCGGCGGCCGGGTCG
The DNA here is from genome assembly GCA_035315605.1 of Polyangia bacterium. GTDB lineage: Bacteria > Myxococcota_A > Polyangia > Fen-1088 > Fen-1088 > JADGRB01. Next base: position 6,725 of record DATFXS010000350.1, on the reverse strand, counting down.
GTCTCGGGCACGAGCTCGGTCGCGAAATGCGACACCGCGCCTCGACTCTGCTCGAGCGCGAAGCGAACCCGGACCGGATGCCCGGTCTGGCGCGCCAGTTGCTCGAACGCGCGCCGGGCGAGCGGCGCAGGCCGAAACAGCGGGTCCAGCCTGGCGGCCACGCCGGGTCGGGGAAGCGCAAAGCCCGGGCCGTTCACGTCGGTACTCCCTCCCTAAACCTGGGAGCGTGCAGCGTCGGGTCAAACTCAGGAATGGCGTTCGAGCACGAGGTCAGTCGCTGAACGGCAGCGCGCGCGAGAGCGGCCGGTCGCCGCGCAGTAAGGCCGTCGCCGCGCCGCCCAGGCGGCCAGGGGTGTCCACGGTTTTTCAGGCGGCGCCTTCCTTTTCGCGGCCCGGATCCACCTTATCGCCGGCGCCCGCGCCGAAACCAGGAGGAGCCGATGACCCTTTCAGCCCGCTTGACGATCGTCTCGTTCGCAGCCGCGACGCTGCGGTTCGTTTCGACCCGCACGGCGCGAGGCGCCGATCCGTCGGACACGGCGGCCGTGCTCAAGAATCTCCACGACGCCAATCAGATGGAGATCGTGGCGGGGAAGCTCGCCCAGGACAAGGCGCAGTCGAAGGAGGTCAAGAGGTTCGGCAAGACGCTGGTGACCGATCACGCGTCGGCCGACCAGAAGATTCTCAAGCTGGCGAAGGACGAAAAGATCGACCTGCCGGCCAACCCGATGACGTCCGGCGAGGACATGAAGAAGCTACAGCTGGCCACGGGCTCCGAATTCGACAGAATTTTCGTGAACGAGATGCTGGCCGGCCACCAGAAGGTGATCGCGGACGTGAAGGCGGCCCGGGACGGAACCGGAGACGGCAAGCTCAAGCAACTGCTCTCGGCGACGCTGCCGGTCCTGGAGAAACATCGACAGACGGCGCAGAAGCTCGTCGACGATCTCGGCCCTTCCGCCAGCGCTGCCGGGACGAACGCGATGCCACGCCGCGAGTAGCCGGTCGGGTGGCTCGACCTAAGGAGCGAGGATGTCGGCCTGCTCGGGGCCGACCAGCGACACGAGCGCGACCGCTGCCCCGACCAGGGCGTTGTTCCAGACCATGGGCGATGTGTAGTTCGGCCATGCGAACAGCGAGGCGATCAACCAGACCCCGCCCGCCGCGCTGACGAAGCGCAGGTCGGGCCTCCGGATCGCCAGCAGCGCGCTGGCGACGATGACGACGCCCGTGACGCACATGTTGACGGAGCTGCTGGTGCCGAGGTGCCACAACAGGACCGATGAGATCACCACCCATACGCCCAGCGCGACGGTGACGAGTCGAAGGTTTCGGTTCAGCATGGTTGGGCCTCGCGAGCGCGCACCTTTATCTGAACTGTTACCACTCGAACGCGAGACCGCCGCGCCTTGCCATCTCCGGACGAGCACGTAGCTTGTCTGGGAAAGGCCAACCGCGGTGTGGAAGCGCGTCGCAGTGATCGCCCTGTCGATCTGGGTGTTGTTCTCGGGAAACGCCTGGTCGCACAGCCGACCGGACCAGATCAACAACGCCGCCGTGGGGGCGGGCCTGTTCTTCTTCGGCGCGATCTCGATCCGGCATGAATGGGCGCGCTACGTCACGCTCGCTCTGGGGCTCTGGTTGTTCGCCTTCACGGCGTTGTTCGGCCGGGGCAGCGCCATCACCTTCTGGAACGATGCGATGGTCGCGCTCGCCGTGTTCATCCTCTCGCTGGTGGGCGGGGAGCGGCACCGCGTGGTCGGGCAGCACTGATCGGGGCGAGCCCGTATTTTCTAATTCGTCCGCCGCGTGCTGATGAGTTCGTCGGCTGGCGATATTAAATATCCCGCGTGCACACCGTTAGGATTGCCCTGGTCGACGATCACGACATGCTGAGGCTGGGCGTCCGCGACTTCGTCGGCTCCTTGCCCGGATACGAGATTGTCGGCGAGGCCACGAACGCGCGCGCCGCGCTTCAAATGATCGACTCGACGCGACCGGATGTCGTGTTGATGGACATCGCCCTTCCAGGGATGGACGGGATCGTCGCGACCCGCGAGATCATGCGACGCGTGCCGAGCGCCCGCGTGGTCGTGCTGAGCGCCCACCGACGGACTCACGACGTCAGGGACGCCATAGATGCCGGCGCCATCGGCTACGTGCTCAAGGCCGATCCGCCCGACACGCTGATGGAGGCCATCGAGCACGCCGTTCGCGGCGATCCTTACGTCGCGCCCAGCGTGGCTCGTTGCTTGTCACCTTTCGATCATTGGAACCCGAAGAGCAGCGTTCTGGACGTTCTGACCGAACGGGAACGCGAAATCTTTCGCCTGGCCGCGGACTGTCACACGTCACCGGAGATCGCGCACGAGCTCTGCCTGGCCCGCAAGACCGTCGAGACCCACCTGACCCGGATCAATCGGAAGCTGGGCCTGCACGATCGCGCCTCGTTGATCCGGCTCGCCCTCGGAATGGGCCTGGTGCATTCGATCCGATCGCGCGACGCCGACGATGTCGTCGACGGCGGGCACGCCACTCTTCCAGGGCCGATGGTGCTCAAGTGCTAGAGCCGGGCTTCGGCGTCACTGAATGACGACGTCGTCGACGTAGACGACGCCCGACCAGTCAGAGCCGGGTCCGAACGCGCCCTGGATGGCGAGCCCGGTCAGCTGGTTGCCGACGCTGGCGACCGCCGTCGAGATCTGGAACCAGGTCCCCACCATGACGGAATTGGGCGTGCCGCCCGAGCCCATGTTCGTGCTGACGCGAACGCCGATCTGCGAGGCCGGGTCCGGGGACGGCACGGTGTCCGAGGCGGGCTCGAGGTAGATCCATGCGGTCACGGTCTGCGCGTTCGCGGGAACGAAGCCGTTGCCTCCGCACAGGGACAATCCCACCTCGAAGGTGCGGGCGGTGCCCGTGCCCTGCGCGTTGACCGCGATCGCCAGCGCCTGCGCGCCGGTGTGAGAGCGCGAGCCCGACACGGAGATCGACGTCACCGCCGTCTGGCCGTTGTTCACGTTGCCGAAGCCGTCGGTCGTGTTGCCCTCGAACGCCCAGTTGTCGATCTGGCAGTAGGTCGTGCCGCTGCACTTGAGGTAGTCGGCGTTGCAGACGAAGCCGCAAGTGCTGCTGCTGCAGGTGCCCGAGCCCGACCCGACCACGGGCGGCTCGGCGCAGACGTGACCGCACATCCCGCAGTTGTCCGGATCGTTGCTCAGGTTCTGGCAGCCGTTCGTGCACATCGTCTCGCCCGCCAGGCAGGCGTTGCAGTCCGTCCCGGCGGCGTTGCACGCCGACGGACAGGTCATCATCGTCGTGGTGCACGCCCCGCTGGCGTCACACGTCGCGTCCGACGTCCTGACGCCGTTCGTGCACGACTGCGGCGCGCCGCACAGCGTCCCGACGGGTCGGTTGCCGCTGTTCGCGCAGACCGAGCTGCCCGTCGTGCACGACGTCATGCCGAACTTGCACGGATCGGTCGGCGTGCACGCGACGCCCGCCGTACAGGGGACGCAGCTTCCCGCGTTGCACACCTGGTTCGTCCCGCAGCTGGTGCCGTTCGACAGCGACGTCCCGCTGTCCTGGCAGGTCGGGCTGCCCGTCGTGCAGACCTGCGTCCCGTCGTGGCACGGGTTGCTGGGCGTGCACGAGCCGCCGGCCGTGCACGACACGCACATCCCGTCCCGGCAGACCTGGTTGGTGCCGCACATCGTGCCGTTCGCGACGTTTCCGGTCTCGGCGCAGACGGGCACGCCCGTCACGCATGAATTCGCGCCGGTCTTGCAATGGTTGGTGGGCTGGCAGCTGGCGCCGCCCGTGCACGCGTTGCAGGTGCCGTTGTTGCACACCATGTTCGTGCCGCACGACGTGCCGTTGGCGAGGTTCCGGCCCGTGTCCGAGCAGGTGATCGTCGGCGAGCAGGTCTGCGTCCCCGCGTGGCACGCGTTGGTCGGCGTGCACGACATCCCGGCGGTGCACGACAAGCAGTTCCCGGAGCTGCACACCATGTTCGTGCCGCACGACGTGCCGTTGGCCACGTTCCCCGATTCGGCGCAGACCGGCACGCCGGTGTTGCAGGTGGTGGCGCCCGTCCGGCACGGCCGGCCGGTGACGGTGCAGGACGCGCCTACCGTGCAGTCGCCGCAGACGCCGGCCGCGCTGCAGACCCGGTTCGTTCCGCAGCTGGTCCCCGCGACGACCAGCGTCCCGCTGTCCGTGCAGACCGGCGTCCCCGTCGAGCACGACAGCGTCCCCTGATGGCACGCATTCGCCGTCGGCGTGCAGGTCGCGCCTTGCTGGCACGCCATGCACTGGCCGTTGAGGCAGACCATCCCGCTACCGCAGGACGTCCCGTTCGCGCGGTTGCCGCTCTCGGTGCAGACCGGCGTGCCGGTCGTGCAGGCGTTCGATCCCGTCCGGCACGGGTTGGTCGGCGTGCAGGTGGTCCCGGCCGTGCACGAGGCGCACGTTCCGTTGTTGCAGACCATGTTCGTTCCGCACGACGTGCCGTTCGCCTGCGCGCGGCCCGTGTCCGCGCACGACATCACGCCGCTCGCCGAGCAGGCGGTCTGTCCGACGTGACACGGGTTGGTCGGCATGCAAGCGCCGCCCGCGGTGCACACGGGCCCGTCCATCCCGCCGTCCACCGTGCCGCCCGTCCCGCCGCGCCCGCCAGAGCCGCCCCGGCCCGCGGTGGAGCCGCCGGTGCCGCCCGTGCCGCCGGAGCCGCCCCGGCCCGCCGTCGATCCACCCGTGCTGCCACCCATGCTGCCACCCGTGCTGCCACCCATGCTGCCACCCATGCTGCCCCCGGTGCTGCCCCCTGCGCCGCCCGTGCTGCCGCCCGCGCCACCGACGCCGGTGCTGATGCTCCCTCCGGTTCCCCCGCGTCCGCCGGCGCCGCTCGCCGCGCCCGCCGCTCCGCCCGCGCCGCCGCCCGCGCCGGCGGCGCCCGGCTGTCCGCCGTCCGGGAACAGCGGTTGCTCGCGAAGACCGCAGCCCAGGCTCGAACATCCCAGGAGCACCGTCACCCACGCCAGTCGTTTGAACATCATGTCTCCGTTGGTCAGAAGCGAAGGGTGCAGTCGACACCCCGGGCGAGCGGATCGGGAACGCACGCGAACGCCCGCGCGTTGCCGTCAGCCTCGGCCCCGTGCGGCGACGAGCGGACGAACAGCACCGCCGACGTCGCCGCCAGCGCCCCCGCCGCGGCGAATCCGACGATCGACAGCCTGAGCGCGCTGTCGTAATCGCTTTTCAGCGATTTGCAGGCCGGCGTCAGCTGGCTGGTGCCGCAGTCCTGGTAGACGACGCCGCCCGTCGTGCCGGTGTGGCTGTTGAACGCGTCGCTCTTGCTGCTGGCGCTCACGGCCTCCACCGTCCCGAGGACCACCGCGCCCAGCGCCGCCCCGCCGGTGACCCAGGCCGCGATGCGCTGCTTCCGGTGCGGGCCCCCGGCCGGCGCGATCATCGGCGCCGCCGCCGCATCGGGCACGGCCGGCGCGGGCGCGGCCAGGACCGGCTTGGGCTCGAGCGCCAGCGCGAACGTCCGCTGCTCGCTCTTTCCGCCGGCGACGACGATCGTCTCGCGCGCGGGCTGGTATCCCGGCGCGCGGACCTCCAGCTCGGCCGTCCCCTTGTCGAGGCGCAGCGGCGCGCCCAGCAGCGCCGCCTCCACCGGCTTGCCGTTCACCAGCACCTCCGCGCCCGGCGGCGAGACCACGAGCGCCAGCTCACCGATGCTGGCGCGGGCCGTATCGAGCGACTTCTTCAGCGTCGCCTTGTTCTTCCGCACCCACGGGTGATCGGGCCCGGCCAGCGCCTCGGTCAGGTAGCGGTCCGCGGCCACGAAGTGACCGAGCTCCAGCTCGCACAGGCCGAGCTGCGCCGCCGTCCGCGGCGTTCGCGAGACCTGGTACGCCTTCTCGAACACCACCAGGGCGTCCGCTGCCTTGTCGTGGGCGCGCAGCTGCACCCCCTCGCGGATCAGCGCCTCTGCCTGCTCGGCCTCCGTCGCCGCGCGCGCCACCGTCGACAGCGCCGCCACCGCGACGAACATCGCGACCATCGACGATCTCTTCAGTTGTCTGGTTGCCGCCATCCGCGTTCCCTTCGACCGTTTAATTGCCCGCTCGCCCGCCAGCCGTTGACTCAATCGAGGAGCGGAACGCCGTTGTGCATCCGGACGCGGGCGCCCGACCGCGCACGCGGCTTATCCGCCGGCTTGTCCGCCGGTTTGGGCGCCGGCGCGGCGATCGCGGCCTGTGCCGGCGCGCTCTTCTCATCGGCGACCACGGGCTCGGGCGGCGCCGGCGCGGGCGCCGGCGATTCCTTCGGTGCCGGGGGAGGCGCAGCCGCGATCGGCGCGGGCGGCGCGGGTTCGGTCGGCGCCACCGCGGGTGGTGCCGGCGCGGGTGGCGCGGGGGGCGGCGCGACCGCCGCGGGGGCCGGCTCCGGCTGCGGCGCCGGCGCAACCGCCACCGTCTCAACGGGCGGCTTGGCCGCCGGCGGCTGCACCTGCTGCACGATCGCCTGCTCCGGCGGTTGGGGATTCGGCGGCGGCCGCCGCGCCGCAGACGACCCGCCGCGCGCCATCACGATGATTACCGCCAGCGTTGCGAATGCGACGCCCGCCCCGGCGCCCATCCAGATCCGCCCCCGCCCGGCGACGCGCGTCCACCAGCCCGGCGCCGCCAGATCCCCTTCGTCTCCATGGTGCAGCG